>JAGIAF010000100.1 GCA_017745015.1 Bdellovibrio sp.
CAGTCCGTTATGTCTGGCTTTGTTATTGCTTAACTCTGTCATTTTATAACATATTGCTGCGACCTCCACTGCCATGGTTTCCTGTGTCTGGTGGAGGTACTTATGAAAAATACATTTCTTATAGTTGCTCTCTTAGCTGTCATTGAAATCGGCTGGGCCGCAGGCACGGATACAAGAACCGAGCAAAGCTCGACAGCTTACAAAACGGCCGATCAACAAGCCATGAGCTCTCAACGTGATACCGACCTGACTCGCATGATTCGCGAGAAAATCGTCGCGGATGATTCTCTTTCTATAAATGCACACAATGTTAAGATCATCACTGAAAATGGTCGCGTGTATTTGCGCGGCCCCGTTGAATCAAAAGCCGAACGTCAACAAGTTGAGAGACTCGCCAAAGGCGTCGCAGGAAAAACCCAAGTTGTGAATGAAACCGTGATCTCTAAATAACGAAAGGAGCTCCTCATGGATAAAGGTGAAAAAGGCAAGAAGGCCGTCTTCGGCATTTTCGAAAGCAGGCAATCACTTGAAAAGTGCGTGAGCCGTCTGAAGGCAGAGAACTTTCGCAACTCTGATATCTCTGTCCTGATGTCAGACAAAGGCGACACTCGGGACTTCGCTCACGAAAAAGAAACCAAAGCCCCCGAAGGTGCTACTGTCGGTGGCGGTGCCGGAGCATTGCTCGGCGGAACTTTGGGTTGGCTTGTGGGTATCGGTGCTATCGCAACTATCCCAGCGTTGGGACCGTTGGTTGCCGCTGGCCCCATCATGGCCGCCTTAGCAGGTGCCGGTGCTGGCGCTGCCGTGGGTGGAATCACTGGCGCGTTGGTGGGAATTGGCATTCCTGAATACGAAGCCAAACGTTATGAGACTTATGTTAAGAATGGTGGCATCCTTCTCAGCGTCCACGTGGATGACGGCGACTGGGCGGATAAAGCAGAACGCATCTTGAAGGAAACTGGCGCGCGGGATATTGCGAAAGCCGGCGAAGAATCAGGATCTCGTCGTTCTAAAGATACTTATCAAGAACGCCACCCTTAATCTCAACAAAAAAGCCTGCTCTCAAGCAGGCTTTTTTGTTTTAAAGGGTCTTTAAATCTTTACCACAATCACAGCAGTTATCCCCTACGACTACTTTGATGCATTAATAGATCGTCCTTAGCCATCAGCTAACTCCCTCTTAATAAGAGCGACGAGAGTTAAAGCCACCACCATCGATATGACTGCATACTTTTTACGAAAAACACTCCCAAAGCCGCACCCAGACTTATTCTTGCGTCCAGGTTAAAGCGAAAACTCACCCATTTTCGCTTTCGCCCGCTACACTAAAATCCAACCCCACAGAACCGGAGTCTTCACGAATGATTCGTTATTTGACGACCCTTAAGGATCAAGCAGTAAAGCTTTATGAAGCTATTAAAGAACTCGAAAAACTCCCAATGCGCAATTTCCAAGGCGACTTCTATGAGGAAAAAGAAGAAAAGCCCGTTCGCATAAAACGCCAAACAACGACGAGCGTGGAAGACTTGCGCCCACAACGCCCCGATAAGGCCGAGTAATTTTTTCGAATTCCCCATAATTCTCAGAACTTATCGCCCCTTTGGGTTAAAACCAGGGGCATGAATACATTAAAGCGCGTTTTAGTTTTAATTCTTCTTTCTCCCCTTTCAGCCCTCGCCGCATCCCTCACGGGTCAAGTTCTGAGCGTTCATGACGGCGACACTCTGACAATTCAAGTTCCTGCTGAAAATATGAAATACAAAGTTCGCCTGCTGGGAGTTGATACTCCGGAAGTGGATTTCTTCGGTCACTCGCAAGGTGAGATCGCAGAAAAAGCCCGCGACTTTGTAGCAAGCCTCGCACCCGTCGGCAGCACGATCACTGTGGTGTTTGACGATAACGGCATGGATAAGCACGGCCGTGTCTTGGGTCGCATCTTAGTTGGTGACATTGAAATCAATCGCGAAGTTTTAAAAGCAGGTTTGGGATATATGTACTTCATCTTCCCATTCGACAAACGTGTTTCTTCGACTTACAGCGAAGATGCTGAATCTGCAGTAGCAAACCACCGCGGACTATTCTCTCCAGAATACCAAAGCACTCTAGCTCCTTACGATTTCCGCATGAGCGTGCGCAACCAAACAGGCAACAACCTGATTGGCGACCTACAAACTAAAGATTTATTTTATCAAGAAGACGCCGACAAGGTTCCCGTCTGGCGCAGAGTCTTTTTCTCAGACAAAAAAATAGCCGAACAAAACGGCTATCACTTCAAACTCTAAAAGGTACGGACACACTTTTGGTAGCAAATGTGCGTCATCTGTGACGCGCGATTGCTACCAAAAGTGTGTCCGTACCTATTCGTTCGTACCTATTCGTTATCTTAGATCGAAGAGTAGGAATTCTGTTTCTTTGTTAGCGCGGATTTGCAGCAAATCTTCATCTTGGATTGCCAAGCCGTCGCCGGATTTCAAGATCTTACCGTTCACTTCTAACTCACCTTCGGCAAGTTGAATCCAAACAGCGCGCTCAGGACGGATTTTGAATTCCAAAGTTTTTCCTGGCTCCAATATCGAAGCATACAAATCGACATCTTGATGGATCTTTTGACTGTCTTCACGACCGTCTTTGGAAACCAGCAAGCGCAACGTGTTCACTTTCTCTTCACGACGGAAAGAGGCTTGAGTGTACCCCGGCGCCACCCCGTTCGTGTCAGGCATAATCCAAATTTGGAAAAGCTGCAGCTCATCGGTTTTCGACGGATTGTATTCAGCGTGACGAATACCCGTACCCGCATGCATGACTTGGATTTCACCGGCTTTGATTTGGCCGACGTTACCCATACTGTCCTGATGCTCGACTTGGCCCTTCAACACATAGGTGATGATCTCCATGTCGCGATGAGGATGTGCTGGGAATCCCGAATCTTTCGCAATCCAGTCTTGATTGATTACGCGCAGATCGCGGAAACCCATGAATTTTGGATCATAGTAATCACTGAACGAGAAGGTATGATAGGACTTTAACCATCCGCCGAATTCGGCAAACCCTCGTTGATCTGATTCTCGTTGATACATCATAAAATCCTCCTTCCCGTAGTCAGTGTACGGTTTTAGTTTAGCCTTTTTTAAACAAAGGCTTAAAGTTGTTCCAATAAGCAATGCCGAGGAACAGGTTCAATACAGTCATAGCAATTGCGATCGGAGCTCCGTCTGGAACTAAGATCGTGTGGTACAAAAGAATCTGCAACACGATGGGCGAGATCACTACCAGGGCCAAAGGCACTGCGATGTTAGCTA
Organism: Bdellovibrio sp.; assembly: GCA_017745015.1. Lineage (GTDB taxonomy): Bacteria > Bdellovibrionota > Bdellovibrionia > Bdellovibrionales > Bdellovibrionaceae > Bdellovibrio. The sequence continues at coordinate 3,300 of JAGIAF010000100.1, forward strand.
GCAACAACAAGCCCACCACGACTTCCGTCACTTTCAGAAGTGGGAAGAAGTACGACGCTGCCGCCAAGCCCGTCATGTAAGTACCCGCGGCTTCCGACATCTGCTGCTGAGGCATTGGCAAGAAGTGGAAGAAAAAGTTCAAGCCGAAGATAACCCACAAAAGACCATAGATCAGACGTGCGGGTGTTTTAAGTTTGTTCATCATATCGAGACTCCATTGTAGTGCAGTTTGTTTTAGTTCTATTCCCTAACAGAGAAACTATACGCCCCTAGACGATCTAAAAAAATTATAATTATTTGATTAACATGATCTAATTTTCTGATATAGTTTTAGGAGATGACCTTAGACCAAATCCACGTCCTTAGAACTATCGTAACTTCCGGAAGCTTCAGAGCGGCTTCTCAGGAACTTCATCGCGCGCAAAGTGCAGTCAGCTATGCGATGCGCACTTTGGAAGAGGAATTGGGATTTCGTCTTTTCAGTCGCGACAAATACCGCCCGGAACTAACACCGCAAGGTCGCGCTTTCCTTAAAAAGGCCGACGAGCTGATGTGCCAGTTTAACGAGGTGAAAGAAACTGCTGATTTTTTAAAACGAGGCTACGAACCAGAAATCCGTCTCGCCGTGAGCACGCTATGGCCCCTCCCGAAACTCATAGCCATGCTTAAGGAGTTCACTGCTAATTTTCCGCAGACGGAAATCAAACTCATCAATGACGTTCTCAGCAACGATGAGCAACTTTTGGAAGGACATGCCGATCTCTCTTTGGGCATCGTCTTTAACGAAAAGGGTTTGCTAGTTACTGAGGAGCTTTTCACGGTGACTATGGATACGTACTGCTCCGCCAAACATCCTCTGGCGAAGATCAAAAAACCGACAGCGAAAGAGTTGTCGAAGTATCCGCAAATCATCATGGCCAGCACGGTGAAAAGCTCCAATCGCTCTCAGGGGATCGTCAATCCCCACAACGTCATCAGTGTGCAAGATTACCTCACAAAAAAGAGTCTGCTTGAGGCAGGCTTAGGCTGGGGTCGCATGCCTGACCACCTGGTCAAAGAGGAAATCAAGCAGAAAACCCTTGTGCCGCTCGAGGTAAAAGCAATTAACGCCCGTGCCTCGGTGGCGCGCCACTCTGCAAAAGAGCTTGGCCCCTGCGGCAAATTCATTTGGAACTACTTTTCAAATGGACAAAAAAAGACCAAGAAATAAACTAAGTAAAAAGGTGCCTGGCACTTTATTGTTACACGCCGCACCCCCAGGTACGGCGTACCTTCCGGAGTTCCTATGAAGCAATATCACGATCTGATGAAATTCGTTCTTGAAAATGGTGTTAAGAAAGAAGACCGCACTGGCACGGGCACAATTTCTGTGTTTGGTTATCAAATGCGCTACAACCTGCAAGAAGGTTTTCCTCTTTTGACGACGAAGAAGCTTCATACGCGTTCGATCTTTCACGAACTTTTGTGGTTCTTGAAAGGTGAAACAAATATTCAGTACTTGAAAGACAACAACGTAACGATCTGGGACGAATGGGCTGATGAAAATGGCAACTTGGGTCCCGTTTACGGTAAGCAATGGAGATCTTGGGAAACTGCTGATGGTCGCACCATCGACCAGATCTCTAACGTGATTGAGCAGATCAAAAAGAATCCAGACTCTCGTCGTCTTTTGGTGATCGCCTTCAATCCGGGTGACGTAGAAAAAATGGCTTTGCCTCCGTGTCACGCCTTCTTCCAATTCTATGTGGCCAACGGAAAGCTTTCTTGCCAACTTTACCAACGAAGCGCTGACATCTTCTTGGGCGTGCCGTTCAATATCGCAAGCTACGCACTTCTCGTTCATATGATCGCGCAAGTTTGCAACTTGGAAGTGGGCGACTTCGTTCATACATTAGGTGATGCCCACATTTACTCAAACCACTTGGAGCAAGTACAAACTCAGCTTTCTCGGGAGTTCCGTCCTCTGCCTACTTTGAAATTGAACCCTGATGTGAAAAATATCTTCGACTTCAAATTCGAAGATATCGAAGTAGTCGGTTACGATCCGCACCCGGCGATCAAAGCACCGGTGGCAGTATGATTTTAACCCATATCGCAGCATGCTCTGAAAATCGCGTGATTGGCACCCAAGGAGGCCTTCCTTGGGACTTGCCTGAAGACATGAAGTTTTTCAGAGACACTACGAAGGGTCATATCATGATCATGGGCCGTAAAACTTTTGATTCTTTCAACGGTCGCGCGCTTCCGAATCGCTATCACATCGTGGTGACTCGCGATCCGTCTAAATTTACCTTCAATGCTCCCCCAACAAGTCCGGTGGTTTTCGTTGCCAGCCTTGAAGAGGCTGTGGCTCACGCAAAGCCCCTGACAGATAAATGGGGCGAAGAAGTTTTCATCATCGGCGGTGGGGAAATCTACAAACAAGCTCTTGAGAAAAATCTCACAGATAAAATCTACCTCACACTGATCCACCGTGAGTTTGCGGGGGACACGCTTTACCCTGTGATTGATGAAGGACGGTTTCAACTGACGGCTCGCAGAGACGTTTCAGAGCCCATTCCATTTTCATTTCTGACTTATCAGAAAAAATAATTAGACCTAGTTTACATCTGACTTTCTTGAACAACTTCTAGTCACCTCTCTCATCCGCGGTGACTAATGTTTTTCCATTTCGGAAGCACTCCGATTTTCGTGGTCCAGATTCAGATCTCAAAATGAGATTCGCCTCTTTTTTACTCAGCGATTCGCTTATTTGTTCCGAGAATAGAGTAAGAGCACTTGGAGCGATTATGCGAGCAAAACGCTTTGCCACTAGAGAGAAAGCCAATATCGAAGTCTACGGCCACATCGGCACGTTGGCGGCGAGATTGCGCAATCTTTCCGAAACAGGTGCATTCCTGGAAGTCTCCCATGGTTCCTATGTCCCGCAAAAAGGTGATCTGCTTAATCTTACAGTTGAGTTAAGTACAATTCGCAAAACCCATAATGTCGCAGCCGAAGTGGTATGGAGCAAGGGTATGGGACTTGGCATTTGCTTTATCAACAAAGACGAAGTTCTTGAAAGAATGATGGCCAAAGCAGGCGCCATTTAATATACTCTCTGCCTATGCAGATCCTTTCCAATAAAGACTTAAGCACATTCAATACGCTGGGACTTCGCTCTCAAGCCGCGCTTTATACGGAACTGCATAACATCATCGACGTTCATGGTTTGATCGGCGACTCTTCCATCAAAAAAGAAACTTGGCGCATTCTTGGCGGCGGCAGCAACTTGGTTTTGCCATCGACCGTGCAAGGCCTGGTTATCCGCGTTGCCAATACCGGCCGCGAACTCATCCACGAAGATCAAGACGCTTGGTTTGTGAAAGCTCAAGCTGGCGAGATCTGGAATGACTTCGTTCATTGGACTTTGGATCAAGGATTTTGGGGCCTTGAGAATCTTTCTTTGATTCCAGGCACTGTGGGCGCAGCTCCGATTCAAAATATCGGCGCTTACGGCGTGGAAGTAAAAGACACTCTTCACGAAGTGACGTGCATCGATTTACAATCGGGCGAGTTGAAAACATTATCTAACAAAGAATGCCGCTTCTCTTACCGTGACAGCTTCTTTAAACAAGAAGGTGCCGGTCGCTATCTAATTTGGGATGTGACATTCCGTCTTCCGAAAAAGAATAAATTGAACCTTGAGTACGGCGATATTCGTAAAGAAATCGAACGCCAAGGTTTGGATCAAAATCCGCGTAATATCTCTAAAGTGGTTTGCGAAATTCGTCTAAGCAAGTTGCCAGATCCAAAAGTGATCGGCAATGCTGGCAGCTTCTTTAAAAATCCCATCGTTCCTGCATCTCTGCGCGACGACTTGGTTAAAACATATCCAAGTCTGGTGAGCTTCCCTGCCTCTGAAGGCAAAGTGAAACTTGCAGCAGGTTGGTTGATCGATCAAGCTGGCTGGAAGGGCAAAAAGCTAGGCCCGGTGGGTATGTTTGAAAAGCAAGCTCTGGTGCTTGTGAACCACGGTGGCGCGAACGCCGATGACGTTTGGAAAACCGCTGCGCAAGTGAGTGCTGATGTAAAGGCTCGCTTCGGCGTCGAACTCGAGCCAGAACCTATTCGCTGGTAGTTTCACCGCCATGGTGGCGGTGGAGTCATGGCAACTTGTTTCTTCTTTAAAGCACTCGAAAATGTTTTCTGTTTTATGACTTTCTCTGCCAAGTATTCCAAAAACTGAGATAGATCCTGATGAGGCATTACATGAGTAAGCAGCTCTTGCGCTTGTTTGACCTTGGCATAACCTTCTTTTGAAAGAGTTAGCTCAATTCGAACACTTTCATCCGCTTGAGTTTTTCGCCGCTCGCTGTGAATAACGGGTAAATCAAAGAATGCCGCAACTTCTAATTGAGTTTCCGCATGGTTCTTGTGACCAAGAGTTTGAATAAGTTCCCACTTTTGCTCGAAGGACACTTTATAAGAATGCTTTTTATAAACTTCCCTTGAAGCCTTTTGAATCAGAGATATTTGATTCAGTGTCAATTCACCATTTTGAATTTTTTCGGCCATTTGCGGAATGTCACGAATAAGTCGAGCAGCATCGATACGTCGCTGAGCACTCCCCTCAGAATAGCCCACGCCAGACACCAAGTAATCAAACAAGCTCCCGAAGCCTATGTCCAAATAGATTTTCCGTGAATCTATCTCCTTAATTGTGAAAAGCACTTCATGCAAAAGATCTCGCTCTTTTTGAGCGAGAGATTTCATGCGCATATCCAATTCGTCTTGAGTTAGTGACTTTAAAATCATTTTTGCCTTCTCCCTCTGAGATTGAAGGCAATCTATCATGACTTTTTCAAACTGAATTTTAATGGCAAAGGTGACCGGGACGAAATATCCCCTGTAGATGCTTAAACGCTTCACTAAGCGCAGATAATTCTATTTACCTTTTAATTTTTAAAATAGCAGATGATCGTTATTTAAAAGGAGACCATAAACGCAGATTTTTCAGTCAAGAACTTTATCGCTTACCACATTAAGATTTTGGAATTCCGGAATGGCAATTGCCGAGACTTACCGCCACCGTGGCAGTAGAAAATTACCAAGATAAAAATTCTTAGGCTAAATGTCGGCTTCCTACAAATTCAACATCAATGTTTACAATAAGCGGTTGTCTTATCGTAATAACGATAGTTCTCTTCACAAGGATGATAGTCGTTATACGCCCAATCCTCCCCTTGCCAGATCTGACTGATAAAATATCTCTTCGCCGGCTTGAACATTTCCACGTGATGGTACTTCCACGTCAGCATCTTTAAAGACTCTTCGCGGGACTTACCTTGATAAAGCATCTGATAGATCGCGCTCACCTCACCAGAACGATCCGCTCCGCCTTGGCAGTGAATCAGAATCGGGCGAGGGGCTGACTTGTAAAGATCCAACAGACGAATTAAGTTCTCACGATGAGGAATCATCTCTGCCAACATCGGAATATCGTGATGTTCAACACCGTACTTGCGGCTCACCACTAGTTCGTCTTGATACCAACGCTCTTTAGGCTCGGCCTCGCGCAAGCTGATGATGGTTTTAATTCCATAGGCCTGAATATAATGAGAGAACTCTTTGCTATCGAGTTGGGCTGAACGGTAAAAGCGGCCGCGATCGATTTCATGGAAGTTGGGGCCTAAAATATCGCTGGCTGAAGCCGGCAAAACCACAAATAAAGAGAGAATCAAAAACATCATGGATTTCATAGTGCCGGAAACCTACCGCACTTTATGTTCTCTGTCACAAAGTTCGACAGGCCATTGCCGCTCAACCCAAAATTACGCTACTTTCACGGGGCTTTTTATTTGCACAGAGGATCCGCGATGGATACACGTTGGTTGACGACCGTTCTTACTATTTTGACCGCTTTAAATATCTTTGCCTTCAGCGCGGACGCAGCCCCTGCTCAAGGAACTCTTTGCCAGCCTCCCCGCCATGCTAAATTAGCTATGGATCAAAGGGATAATTGGAGAGAGGACTGTCTGAAGAAACGCAAGGCCACGCTGACATTTAATCAATGTATGGCGATTGCTTCTTCGATGGAGTACTCCAACAATGCTGAAGACGCTCGCATGGTTTGTCTTTACGACTTAAGTAAAACATTATCTTTAAAAGAGTGCGCACAAGTTGCTAAATCAATGGAATACGCAGATTCTGGTGATGAAGCACGTTGGGAATGCATTCGCAAAAATAATACGACGATTTCCAAAAACCAGTGTTTGAAACTTGCAAAGGCCATGAGCTATCCGGCAAATGTTCAACGCGCAGGTCAATACTGCACTCAAGAGCTCAAATAGGCTTCCGTTTACTAGACCTTTGGTCAGCTAGACGATTCATTACAGATTTGCAAAAAACCAGACTTGCCTGTGTGTCCACAGGCTCCTATTCTGTCCCCATGGGACTCAAGTCCTAAGGAAAGGGAGAATCATTCATCATGATTCAGTCTATGGAAAAAGATAAAGCGAAGAAGACAAAGATTATTGTTAAAGCTCCGACTCAAGAACGCTCGCGCCAAACAGTAGCAACTATTCTAGATGCCTGTGCCCGCCTCTTGGTCTCTGAAGGCTTTTACGCTATTACAACTGACAAAATTGCCAAAGAAGCTGGTGTAAGTATCGGCTCCCTCTATCAATTCTTTGGAAATAAAGAATCTGTCGTTCAAGCCGTCGTGAAAAACTTGATGGAAGAAGACAAACGCATCATGAGCGAAAAAATGCGCTCGATCTCTCCACTCCCACCGGAGCAAAGAATCAAAGCAATGATCGAATTGTCCTTTGAAATCTATCGCCGCCAATACGAATTGCGCGCGAAACTGACAACGATCCAGTATTACGTTGCAGAGGCATCTTATATTTCTGAATCCATCCGCTTCTTCCAAGAAGTTGTGAAGTACAACCTTCCACAATTGCCTGGAAAAGATATGGAGAAAGTTGCTTACATCCTGGTGAATGCGTTCATGGGTCTTTGCAACACAATGGCTATCGACAATCCAAACTACATCAACGATCCCGTTGTGCTTTCTGAGATGAGCCAATTGTTCTTGAAGTACTTGGATATCCCCGTAGAAAAACCTGCGACAACGCCAAAAGGCGATTTCATCTAAGGTTTGCGCTGTTACGATCACCTAAAAACAACAAAGCCCAGTGGAAACACTGGGCTTTGTTTATGCAGCGTAGACCCAAAAAGCTGGCTTACACTCCGGCTTCGCCGGAGTAACCTAGCAGCTTAGTGGTCAGAGGCGATGCTGCGGCCTTTTTGAGCCAGAGCAATCAAAGCGATGTTGTATTTATCTTTTGGAACAGCAACTACTGTGCGAGCTGGAATGGCCATACCCTTTTTGATCACTTTGAAAGTTAAGTGCGGATTATACATCTGAGCCTTTTGATCGTCTCCATCGAACCATTTCACGAGATCTTTGTACTTCACTGATACTGGAAGTTTAAGATCTGAAGATTCAAGAGGCTTCGACCACACCACAGA
>JAGIAF010000101.1 GCA_017745015.1 Bdellovibrio sp.
TTCCAATAGAGCGCAAAACAGGAACATTCAGATAATCAGGACCGACTTCCGTTATATCTTCGGAATGCAAATGATGGCGAATACGCTCAGGTGGCGTTGCAACCTGCATCGCGGTTGTGCCCGCTTCTTTGGTGTTCACAAGAATCTGGCCGGAAGCTCCGAGCTTCTTCACAATATTTTCAAACTCTGCGGGATGTTCGTAGTAAAGGCGAGAATTATTGCGCATCAATCCATCGGGTCCAAAAGCGATAACCTCCCCCGTTTCGCGTAAGCCATTTTTATTCCACTGATGATCGTCGCTAATAATACGATCAATGCGATCCAAGGAAATTTGGAAAACCACAACGCCTAAGTAAGAAGAGTTGTCAAAAATCGGAGTCGCCATGAAAGCCACTTGCTGTGGCATGAACGGTGCCATGGGCATAAAGTCGAAAAGCTTATAGGTGCGAGGCTGCGCTCCTAAGGACCAATGAAACACATCGGTCAAGCGAGTGCTTGCAAAGATCCCGGTGTTTAAGTTAGTGCCGTAGTTTAAACCTTTATTGAGGCTATAGATGATGCGGCCGGATTTATCGATAAGATAAACATCAGAGATTTGGAAGCGATCCGCATAATCGATAAAGAAGGGGTGAATTTCGCTATGGGCTTTAAAATATTTTAGATTTTCTAGCTCTTTAATATTTACGATATTGCGCGGCTCGGTCTCTTTGATTTTTGCCTGATGAAGAAACTGTGCTTGAAGAAACAAAGATGTTTTAGGCAGGCGGGGAATGATGGTGTGTTCGACCTCTTCGCCCAGATTGGTTCCGTGGTAATCGCTGACTTCTTTGAGCCACGGGGTTTCAGATTGATTGGCGATATAAGCGTTGAGTTCTTCTTCGCTAGAGAAAAGATTTTTTAAAGCTTCACGAATGCGAGTCATCTCGGAGGCAACAAGCAAGTAATTGCCAAGACTTTCAAAGTCCGCCTGCAGAGCTTGGGCGCGGTTCAGACGAATTTGAGTTAGGCGCTCGGCATAGCCCTTCTCAAGAGAAGAGGATCCCATTTTATAGCCCATCATCCCTGCTGCCAACATAGCACCAATCACGAGGACGGCTGTAAAGAGGAGGATCCGCGATTTAATTGTCATAACTTTTAGGACATCGGGACGAAATGAATCTCGATATTGTCGAAGTGGGTTTTCATATCCAGCGCTAAACCTTTGAGAGGGTCGGCTTGATTGTTTTTAGCCGCCTTTTCCATCTCAGAAGCAATTCCACTTAAATCCGCAAAGCCGTATCCAGCAGCAGCTCCTTTGATTTTATGAGCCAAGGCTGCAATTGCGGAGAGATCATTATTTGCTACGAGTGATTGTAAAGACTCGATATCCTTCTTGCGGTTCTCGATAAACTGCGGAATTAGATCTTGAAGATCAGAATCGATTTCTACTTTGATTTTTGCCATTGCCATGGGTTCCTTATCACTGAAAAACTCTGTCCAATTCAATTCATTTTCGGTTTACGCGGGTGTTTATTGCATAGATTTAATATCAGGAGTAGATTCTTCCCAGCACAATATCTCGAGGTTAAATTGTGGTGAAGAAAATACTCATCTTTCTCTCTCTGCTGACCATTCTATCATGCACTTCAAAAAAAGAACTTGGAAGTGAAGATCGTCCGATCCAGTTTGCATTGGTGCCTGGCCAAGATGCCGCTGTCTTACTAGAGAATGGCAAAGTCCTTGAAAAATGGATCGTTGAACAGACGGGTTTGCATGTAAAAATGCAAGTGCCTTCAAACTTTGTCGCTGTGGTTGAGGCTTTAGGATCGCAACGAGTTGATGTCGCGATTTTGAATACTTACGGCTATTTGATGGCTCATGAGAAATACGGGGCCTCGGCAAAGCTTATCGGAGAAAATCTGGGACGCTCTCAATATTGGGGACAGATCATCGCCAAAGACCCTAAAATCAAATCTATTAAAGACCTTAACGGTAAGAAGGTGGCCTTCGTCGATCCAGCGTCCACGTCGGGATATGTTCTCGCAGCGGATCTTTTTAAGAGAGAGGGTATTAAGCCCGCCGAAGTGGTGTTTGCAGGAAAGCACGACAGCGTTGTGACGATGGTTTATCAGGGGCAAGTGGATGCGGGGGCGACTTATCACACGCCGCCCGAAAATGGAGTGCCTCAAGATGCGCGACGTTTGGTGTTGGGGCAGTTCCCAGATGTCTATGAGAAGATTCGTATCTTGCAGCTGACGGGGCCGATTCCAAGCGATCCTGTGGTCTTTAGGAAGGATCTGCCGGCGGATGTTGAGAAGAAGTTAATCAGCGCCTTGAAAAGTTTTTCGAAAGCTCCCAATGGTGAACAGACGCTCAAAAAGCTTTATCATCTAACAAATTTCAAAGACTGCACTGATCAGGATTATGATTCTGTTCGCAAGATCCTGCTCGATCTTGGGAAGAACGCGCAGGATCTTGTGAAATAGCTCTAGAACATGAAGGGGAAACTCACGTTGAGCATGCCCACTTTGTTTTTATAATCGTCCAAGTTCCCTGTGACGCCAGGAGCGACATCAATTGTTCCCTTGCTGTAGGTTAGTTCCATATACTCAACGTTAATTGCGACTATGGCGATCTTAACTCCCACGCCGACTTTCGGGCCTTTGGCCTCTTCGAACTTCACATCAAAGCCATTATCTTTGTCAGGATCCAGAGTGCCGCCGAAGACATAACCTGCCCAAGCGCGAACTAATACCGGCGTTTGAATGCCGATGATGGCGCCATAAGTGGTGGATGTGGCGTCCGCCTTGTAGTGATTGGCTGAGTTCTCAAACTGAGGTTTAGAGTAAGAACCATCTAAGGCTACAAACAGCATGTCGCCAGCGAAGTGGGCTCCGATTTTTAAATCGACACCGAATCCTTTGGTCGTCCCATCGGAATCGCTCAAGGGAGCGGGCCATTCAATTGTGCTGTTGCCGCCTTCATAAAAGACGCCGGGTTCGAGATAGAACCATGCCATGGATTTTGCGGAAAACAATAATAGCGCGGCGGTCACAGCGAGTCTAAAAATCTTCATCTCTCCTCCTTGGTTTTAGGGATATTGCTGTAGTTTAGCGAGGCTTCATTTGTCAGTCGCACTGTGTTTTATCACTCCGTTGACTTTGGTAGGCGAATTCTGATTAGCTGCTCCTATGGAAAAACAATACTTGTCAGGATTCGGAAATCATTTTTCTTCTGAAGCGCGCGCAGGCGCATTGCCAGCTGATCAAAATTCTCCGCAAAGAGTTGCTCACGGTCTTTATGCAGAACAGCTCAGCGGCTCGGCATTCACGGCTCCTCGTCACCACAATTTGTATACGTGGCTGTATCGCATTCGTCCCTCAGTCATGCATAAGGCTTTTGTCCCGATGAAAGAATTGACGGCAAAGACTTTCACTAAGCCGCAACACTTCAATCCCAACCAAATGCGCTGGAATCCGTTGAACTCTGCGGAATCGCAGGATTTCGTCGAGGGCATTCGCACTGTCTGCGGTAATGGCGGCGGTGAAGAACATCGTGGTATTCACGTGCACTTGTATTCTTTTAATAAAGCGATGGGTTCTCGTTACTTCATGAGTGCTGACGGCGATTTCTTGATGGTCCCACAAAGGGGTTCTATCCAAGTTAAAACTGAATTGGGTATCATTGATGCGGAGCCGGGGGAGATCGTTTTGGTCCCACGCGGAATGAGATTCCAAGTGAATCCTCTTTCTTCTGGAAATTGCACGGGTTATATCGGTGAAAATTTCGGAAGCCCCTTCCAATTGCCTGAGTTGGGCCCAATCGGTGCTAATGGTCTTGCTCATCGTCGTCACTTCCTTGCGCCTCATGCGGCGTTTGAAGATCTTGAAGGCAAGTTTGAGCTAGTAGGAAAATTTGCTGATGAATTGTGGTCAGCAGAATTGAATCATTCACCACTCGACGTTGTGGCGTGGCACGGGAACTATGTTCCGTACAAGTATGATCTTCGCAAATTCAACACGATTAACACTGTCAGCTTTGATCATCCAGATCCTTCGATCTTCACAGTGTTGACATCGCCAAGTGATACTGCGGGAGTAGCGAACGTAGACTTCGCGATCTTCCCACCCCGTTGGATGGTGGCAGAGCACACATTCCGTCCTCCATATTTCCATCGCAATTGCATGAGTGAATACATGGGCTTGATCTATGGAGAGTACGACGCAAAAACAAGCGGTGGCTTTGTTCCAGGTGGCGGCAGTCTTCATAACGTGTATGCAGCTCACGGTCCGGATGCGGAAACATTCGAAAAAGCAAGTGCTACCGATTTGAAACCAGTGCGTTTGTCAGAAACGATGGCTTTCATGTTTGAATCGCGCACTCCTTACAGAGTGACTGATTACGCTATGAAAAAAGATTTCCTTCAGGGCGACTATCAAGAGTGCTGGCAAGGATTTAAAAAAGGTTTCAAATAATTGAAGGGCTCCTGGGAATGAGGGGCCTTTTTTCTTTGCTATTTAGCGTTCAAGATTTGAAAGAAGATTTTCAATACGATTGGCAAGTTCAACGGTGTTGGGATCTTTTTTCATCTCGTCAACTTGATTAAAGCGAATCAACTCATTATTCGAAATACCGAAGCTGCTAAGCAGGTTGTCGCTTGTGTGAAAGTGAACAATCCAGCCATCGCGATCTTTTTCTAAAGAAACGTCTTTATGAAGTTCGACAATGTTCTGTTCCAGAACCTCGACGTTAGCTTCATTGAAATCTATATCTGCGATACGCGGGGCAGGCTGTTCCAGAGAAGCTTGTGGCATTGCTGGCGGAGGAAGCTCTGATTGAAGGGGTTTTGTTTCCGCAGCTGTCGGCATACGTGGTGGCGCCGGTAATTCCACTTGGGCCTTTGCCGCTGGAAAAGTTTTTTCGTCATCTGAATCAGGGGTCGCTTCAGCCACAGACTTAGTTTGGTCTGACCTGCCAAAATGAGAGATTCCCAATCCCACTAGAATGCCAATTCCAAAGACGAAGAGACTCTTTTTCATACCTCTATTGTTGGAACCTTCTGTCTGAAAGGCAAACTTTTACGGGTTACAACAGGTCCAGTTGATAATCAAACAATGCGGTCTAATTTGTCTGGAAGCAGTCTAAGTTGATGATAATTTTAGACTATCGGGCACAATCAGGGCCCCTGACTAATATCAATAAATATGCGTAATTACTATAGTAAATGACAATTGATGTTTTCTTGTGGTAAATTAGATATATCTAAAGTAGTATTGATTCAGATATATCTAAAGTTATATCTAAAACTATTCTGCTGAGGAGTTAATTATGCGCAGATCTTGTTGGGGCCCCGATCGCGGTGGCTTTTTTGAAATGTTCGAAGGACGCGGTCGTAGACGCGGCGGTGGCTTCGGAATGGGTCGTGGTGGACACGGCGGTCGTGGTTTCGGAGGAATGGAAGAGAAACTCGGTCGCATCTTAGGTCATGGTGATCTTCGTTATGTGATCTTGCTTTTGCTCGAAGAAAAACCTCGCCATGGTTACGAGCTGATCAAAGCGTTGGAAGAGATGTCGTCAGGTGCGTATGTGCCAAGTCCCGGAGTGATCTATCCGACTCTGACGTTTTTGGAAGAGGGCGGTTTTGCCGTTGCAACTGAAGACGCTGGTAAAAAGCTTTATACGATCACTCCTGAAGGAAAAGTGATGCTCGATGAAAATCGCGAATTTGTTCAAGCGGTTTTGCAACGGATGCAACACATGGGGCAGAAAATGTCGCGCCTTAGAGAATGGATGGGGCGAGAAGGTTTCGAGACTCGAGGAAAAGATGAAAAAGATGCCATTCATAAATCAATGCACTCATTAAAATCCGAATTGTTTTCGGCGATGGATGCGAGCAAAGAAACGAAAAAGCAAATTGCTGAAATCATTGCTCGTGCCGCAGAGGAAATTCGTAAGCTTAAGGAATAAATATGGAAACGGTTGATAGAGAAGTTAAGACAGTCATGCACACTTTAAAACGCAGAACTCTGACGGTAAAGCGTGTTGAGCAAGTGGCTCCGCATATGAGGCGTATCACTTTAACCGGTGAAGATTTGTCTGACTTTGTTTCTTTGTCACCCGATGATCATGTGAAAGTTTTCTTCTCTGAGCCCGGAGTTGAACCACCAGTCATGCGCGACTATACGCCTCGTCGCTATGACAAAGATACTCAAGAACTCGATTTGGAGTTCTATCTGCACGGTGAGGGTCCGGGTTCACAGTGGGCTTTGCAAGCACAAGTGGGCCAAAGCCTTTCTGTAGGCGGCCCCCGCGGCTCACGAATCGTTCCGTATAATTTTGATTGGTATCTAATGGTGGGAGATGAAACTTCATTGCCATCTATTTCAAGACGCCTGACAGAGCTTCCGGAAGGAGCTCGGTCTGTGATCGTGGTGGAAGTAGAGAACGAATCAGAAAAAATTGAGTTTGCTTCTCGCGGACCGACGGATGTTCATTGGATTTATCGTCATGGTGAAAAACCAGGACAGGTCGAGCGCCTGAAGCAAGAGATCGTAAAAATCTCAGTCCCAAGCGGTGACTATTTCGCATGGATTGCTTGTGAAAAAGCTTGTGCCATGGAGCTTAAAGAAATTCTTTTAACGATTAAAGGTGCCAAAGAAGAGTGGATCAAAGCCACTGGATACTGGCATCACGCACATTGATTTTATCTTAAGGCCGACATAGTTTTACCTTTGAGGTGAATTATGAAGGCTATTGAGATTTCACATCCCGGAGGACCCGAGGTCCTTGTCGTTAAAGAGCGTTCCGTTCCAAAACTTAAAGACGGCGAAGTTCTTATCAAAGTGAAAGCAGCCGGCGTGAATCGCCCTGACTGCGCTCAAAGGCAAGGAACTTATCCTCCTCCTCCTGGAGCTCCTGATATTCTTGGGCTTGAAGTTGCCGGAGAGATCGTTGAAGTCGGTCCCGGTGTGACTCATTGGCAAAAGGGTGAGCCCGTCTGTGCCTTGGTGTCCGGTGGTGGCTATGCTGAATATGTCGCTGCTCCTGAAGGACAATGTCTGCCAATTCCCTATGATCTCGATTTCGAGCACGCGGCAGCTCTTCCAGAAACTTTTTTTACCGTTTGGACGAATGTGTTTGAAAGTGGTCGTCTGCAAAAAGGCGAATCCATTTTAGTTCACGGTGGTTCTGGTGGCATTGGTACGACGGCTATTCAGATGGCCCATGTCCTTGGCAGTCGTGTATTTACGACAGTGGGAAAGAAAGAAGCTGTTGCCGCTTGTAAGGATTTGGGTGCAGAGCGGGTGATTCTTTATAAAGATGAAGATTTCGTCGCAGCCGTGAAAGAAGTCACAGGCAATGTCGGTGTTGATGTGATTTTAGATATGGTGGGTGGCGATTATTTCGGTCGCAACATTGAAGCCTTGGCTCCTATGGGGCGGCTTGTGCAAATTGCCACAATTCAAGGGGCGAATGTCTCTTTTGATCTTCGAAAGATGATGGCGAAGCGATTGACACTCACGGGATCTACTTTGCGTGCACGTTCTGTGGCAGAGAAAACTCGTATCGCTCAAGAACTGCATAAACATATCTGGCCTCATTTGAACAAAGGTCGCATGAAGCCTGTGATCTATAAAACGTTTGCGCTGGAGCAAGCTCGTGAAGCTCATGAGTTGATGGAATCTAGTGCGCACACCGGGAAAATCGTTTTAACTGTGCGCTAAAACACAGAGACGAAAAGCAGAGCGGTGCGTTTTAATAGATGAATGGGTTTTGTCTCTGCGGGCGGACTTTCCGTTCTTTCATTTATGGCTATTGTCATTGGCATTTGCCTGGCATTTGTGGGCTCCGTCGGTGTCGTCAGTGAGCGCCTGGAGTTTTCAGTTAACAAAGAAGTGCTTAAAGCCGGTGTCGGCATTTTGCTGTGGCTCGCTTTTGTGACGGCGGTGGTGATGAGTAAGATCTTACTGGCTCATCCTTTTCCTTTAGCGCTTATATATCTTGCTTTCATTTTGTCCGTTACGGTGGGTGTCGCCCTTTCTAAATATGGAAATCGCTTTGCATTAGGTTTGTCGGTAACGGCCTTGATTGCCTTTCAAGGATTTCGCTTTCCGTTAGAGTTGGTATTGCATCAGTGGGCGACTCAAGGAACTATTCCTGAAACAATGACTTGGACGGGAAAGAATTGGGATGTGCTCACAGGATTGCTCGCCATCTTCATTGCCCCTTGGGCGGGGCGCTCTAAGTATATCGCATGGTTCTTTAATATATTTGGAATCACCATGCTGCTTCACACGGTCTATGTGGCGATTATGTCTTCACCAATGCCATTTGCTTGGGATGTTCATCCGAAACTACTCTTGGTCTTCTTTGTGCCGTATTTTTTAATTGTGCCCGTGTGTTTGGGAGCGGCACTTGCGGGACACGTGATCTTAACAAAAGCCCTGCTCTATGGAAGAGTCTAATATGGAAATAGAAAGACTTCAGGAAACTTGGCAAGCTTCATTGGCTGGAACTCTGACTTTTCCAGAGGTGGTAGCAAAGCTAGAAAAAATCGGTGTCGAATCTTATCGCGTAGATCTCTTGGAAAAACGAAAAACATTTGTCCTGCCTACTGGGGGAGTTTTCGTTGAGAAATTTGAAGTCACTGGAAAAGTCTCTGAAAAATGGGATGATGGCAGCATCCGTAAAGCAGTGCTCGATTCGCAGCAGGGAAAAATCTCTTATCGAGAGTTTTTAAAAATCATTATGAGCGCCGGGGTTGTGAGCTATTCAGTGTACGTCAATGGCAGAAAAACCATTTACTATGGACGAAACGGTGATTGCTGCTTTGAGAATTTTAACTTTTAAATCAAGACAAGGTGACGTTCAACATCCAGCACTGGAGACTTCAAAGGTTCAACTGTGACTTTGAGGTCTTTGAATTTTTTGCGAGCATCTTGAAGCTCTTCATCGATTTTTTCTTTACGCGCTTTCAAAAGGAAGTATTTTCCTTTTTTAGCGTAATAGCTGCGGCTGACATCTAAGATCACATCAACAGGTTTAAAGCCACGAGCGGTGACCACATCAACATTCACCAGATCTTTGGGAATCTCTCCGTGGATATTCAAGTTCGGGGCAATCGCTTTGCAACGGGTAAGAAAGTTCTGTTTAAGTACGCTTTTTTCGTACAAGTGGAAGGCCATTTGCGGAAACTGAATCGCATAGATCACAGCAGGCAAGCCGCCCCCAGAACCGAAGTCGGCAACAGTTTTCACATTCAGAGGGAATTGTTTAAGAGGCAAAAGGCAGTCGATCACGTGATTGTCGATCAACTCTTCGAAAGTCATTTTGCGGCTGATAAGATTAAGCTCCTCGTTAGAAGACCACAAAAGATCAATATAGCTTTTAAGCTGTGGAATAGCTTCTTGGCGGAAACCTAGTTCGATAATTAAGGGAATGCGGCTTTCGAAATTCATTCCCTTTTATGGCCTTTTTTCAGGTATTTGTAAATCTAAGGTTTCTGAACAAACAAAAAGAAGTCGCGTTCGTTATACTTTCGCATAAAGAAGTATTTCGCCTGAGGATCTTTGAGTTTTTTACTCACCTCACGGACTGCAATTGGCGTCACGCACTCGTAAGTGAGGCGTTGTTCGGCATTGCAGGCCTCCGTCACAGTTTCGTTCCCTGTGAATGGCATATAGCTGATCGAGAAGAAGGGCCTACCTAGAGGTTGGATGTTCTTTTG
The DNA here is from genome assembly GCA_017745015.1 of Bdellovibrio sp. Lineage (GTDB taxonomy): Bacteria > Bdellovibrionota > Bdellovibrionia > Bdellovibrionales > Bdellovibrionaceae > Bdellovibrio. The sequence goes on from JAGIAF010000101.1 coordinate 9,707, forward strand.
GATAAACTCGTTCGGAGTCAGCTCATGGGCTAGCTCCGTGGGAAGCAGAATCCAGCAAGGTTTTTCGCAGTTCTTAATTTCCTCAGGTGTGGCTTTTAGTCCATCTTGAATCACATGAGCCGGGGTGTGGAAGGTCTTGTAATACACCTCCACAAAGTGAGTCATCATCAGTTGTGTGTCTGGAGCTTCGGGAAGGACACCCCAGAGGATGTAGTGATTCATCTGTAAGTCGGGGAAAAGGCGCAACACAGTGTGTGCAGCGATATTACGTTGGTCCTCACTAATCACGGTCGGGCGTATCAAGGGCTCGGAGCGCAAACTCACTCCTTTGCGGACCAAATAGATCATGCAAACAGTGATAATTACGGAGACCAGACCAAGTATAAAAAATATTTTTTTCATAGCGATTGGCGCCAGACTACAGTAAAAATGAGACTTATTGAAGGAGAAAAGTCATGGCATCAATCACTCTTAAAGGTAATCCCGTACAAACTTCTGGCCAACTTCCAGCTAACGGCTCTGCAGCAAAAGACTTCAAATTGGTTCGCAACGATTTGTCTGAAGTAAGCTTGAAAGACTTTGCAGGTAAAAAGAAAGTTTTGAACATCTTCCCAAGCGTGGACACGGGAACTTGTGCAGCGTCTGTAAGACGCTTCAATCAAGACGCAGCTAAATTGACAGATACAGTCGTATTGAACATCTCTGCAGACTTGCCATTTGCGCAAGCGCGTTTCTGCGGTGCTGAGGGTATCAAAAACTGCGAAACACTTTCTACATTCAGAAGCGAATTCGGTACAGAGTGGGGTTTGGAAATCGCTGATTCTCCATTGAAAGGTCTTTTGTCACGCGCGGTTGTGACTTTGTCAGCGGATAATAAAGTTTTGTACGTTGAGCAAGTATCAGAAATCGTCAACGAGCCAAACTACGAAGCAGCGTTGGCTTCTGTTCGTTAATTTTTGAAAATTCTTTTGATCAAAGAGTGGAGCTTCCTCCACTCTTGCTTTTATGATAGACCTAAGG
>JAGIAF010000102.1:0-4731 GCA_017745015.1 Bdellovibrio sp.
GTGCGGTCCTCGGCGCCTTTATGGCGATTCTTGATATTCAAATCACCAATGCCTCCATCCGTGACATCACCGGTGGTTTGGGCGCGACTTTAGAAGAAGGATCGTGGATCTCCACTTCTTACCTTGTGGCCGAGATCGTTATCATTCCCATCAGTGGTTGGTTGACTCGAGTCTTCTCTCTGCGCAGTTACCTGACGTGGACTTCGATTTTATTTTTGATTTTCTCGGTGGCCTGCGGAATGGCGTGGAACTTAGAGTCCATGATCGTCTTCCGTGCATTCCAAGGTCTGACGGGGGGAGCCCTGATCCCTTTGGCATTCCAAGTGATCTTGACCATGCCTGCTTCCAAACGCAACGTCGGTATGGCGATGTTTGCGATTACGGCCACCTTTGCTCCGGCGATTGGTCCCACAGTGGGTGGTTATCTTACGCAGATGTTCCACTGGTCGGTGGTGTTCTATATGAACTTGATCCCGGGCATCTTCTTGATGGCGGCGATTTACTACGGAATCGACAAACAGCCCAAGCGTTTGGATCTTTTAGGTCAAGTGGATCGTTGGGGTATCTTGACCATGGCGATTGGACTTTCTTGTCTGACGATCTTCCTTGAAGAAGGGGAGCGTAAGGACTGGTTCAATTCTTCCACGATTGTGTGGTTGGCAATCATCTCCGTGGTCTTCTTGATCGCGTTCTTGGTTATCGAACTTAAAATTCAAAATCCATTCATCAACCTGCGATTGCTGATGCAGAAGAACTTCGGCTTTGGTTGCTTGGTGAACTTTGTCGTGGGTCTGGCGATGTACGGTGGTCTTTATTTGCTGCCGCTTTATCTGGCGACGATTCAAGGCTACAACTCCATCGATATTGGTCGCACCATGATGTGGGCGGGGATTCCGCAGCTTGCGATCTTGCCGTTTGTTCCTAAAATCATGGCACGAGTTGATGGGCGATGGTTGGCATTTCTGGGGATCAATATCTTCGGTATCAGCTGCTTTATGAACAGTCACATGACCGCGAACGTGGGGTACGATCAATTGATGTGGTCGCAAATCGTGCGTGCTATGGGGCAACCGTTGTTGATGATTCCACTTTCTTCGATCACCACAGGAATGGTGGCTCCCAAAGATGTGGGATCCGCATCAGGACTTTTCAATATGCTTCGTAACCTGGGTGGTTCCGTGGGGATTGCATTGCTCGGGACGATGATGAGTCTGCGCGAGAAATTCCACTCGGCGATGTTGACGGAAGGCGTGAGCGTTTATCACACAGCTACCATGCAACGTATTCAGTCCTATCAAAAACTTTTTATCTCCAAAGGTTTTGATCCGGTGACGTCTCATCAAAAAGCTTTGGCAGCCATTGATATGGTCGTGCGCAAGCAAGCCAATCTTTTGAGCTTCAATGACTGCTTTAAATTTGTCAGTATCGCTCTGGTCCTTAGCTCTGTTTTGATTCTTCTTTGCGATAAAGTAAAAGGTGGCGGCGCTGAAGGAGCTCACTAGCTGCTAATAAGCACAAGCTGCAATCATACAGCTTGTGCCACTGTCTTCCTCCTTGGATTCTGAGTATTCCAAGGAGGAACTCCATGGCGGAAAGAAAAGCACATCTAGTCGGAAGCGGAATCGCTGCTCTTGCCAGCGCGGCCTATCTTATTAAAGAAGGTCGACTTCTGGGCCCGAATATTCATATCTACGAATCCGTAAAAATCGCAGGTGGCAGCATGGATGGGGGAGGAGATCCCGACATCGGCTACGTCATGCGTGGTGGACGCATGCTGAACTTTTCATATCATTGCACTTACGATCTTTTGTCCTTCGTGCCTTCATTGACTAATCCAAGACAGTCCGTCCTGTCGGAAATTAAAGAGTTTAACGAGAAAGTTAAGACCCACGCCAATGCGCGCTTGCTTTACAACGGGGAGATTGTCGACACCGAATCCCTGGGGCTGAGTGCTCGGGATGTGAAAGATATGACCGAGATGCTATTGCGACCTGAGGGTAGCTTGGGAAACTCTGCGATTAAAGACCACTTCGAAGAAAAATTCTTTGCGACTAACTTTTGGTATATGTGGTCGACGATGTTTGCGTTCCAACCATGGCATAGTGCCGTGGAATTTAAGCGCTACATGCATCGCTTTATTCATGAATTGAAGCGTATCAACACTTTGGCTGGTGTCGACCGTACTCCATACAATCAATATGATTCGATTATTCGTCCTTTGCATGAATGGTTGCAAACCCAAGGTGTGACTTTTCATTTTGATGCAACGGTCACCGACATGGATTCAAAATCAGTGGCCGGTCAAAAGCGCGTGTCTGCTTTGATTATGACTGAAAAAGGTGAGGAAAAGAAAGTCGATATCGCAGAAGATGATCTCGTCTTTATCACTAATGGATCTATGACGGCGAGTTCAACTTTAGGTTCGATGCATTCTGCAGCAAGGCTGACGACGGAGCCGGAAGATCCATCTTGGGCGCTGTGGGAAAAGATTGCAGTAGATCATCCCGAATTTGGTCGACCTTCGGTATTCAGTAAACGCGTGAATGAATCGAAATGGATGTCGTTCACAACGACTCTGCGCGATCCGCTCTTTTTTGATCTGATGGAGAAATTCACTGGCAACGCGGCCGGCACCGGAGCTTTAGTGACATTAACGGATTCAAATTGGTTGATGTCGGTGGTGCTGGCATATCAACCTCACTACATCGATCAACCCGAAAGTGTGCAAGTGTTCTGGGGTTATGGTTTGTATATGGATCGCCCAGGCAACTTTGTGAAAAAGAAAATGGTGGATTGTTCTGGCGAAGAGATCATGACCGAGTTGTGCTCTCACTTGCGCTTCACAACTCATCTGCCAAAAATTCTTGCGACTTCAAATTGCATCCCCTGCGTGATGCCTTATATCACCAGTCAGTTCCTCACACGCGCCAAGGGGGATCGTCCAGAAGTGGTTCCTCAAGGGTGGACGAACTTGGCCTTTGTGAGTCAATTCTGTGAGATTCCTGATGATGTCGTCTTTACTGTGGAGTATTCAGTTCGCGCAGCGCAAATGGCAGTCTTTAAACTCCTGGATCTCGATAAAGAAGTCACCCCGATGTATCGTGGAGATCGTGACATCCGTGTTCTGATGGAGGCGTTGATCTCGATCATCCGTAAAGATAAAAACTTGCCGGAGTTGCCAGAACATCCTTTACAGCCTTAGGTGCTGGGAAGAGTATAGGGACATGAGAGCGCTAAAGTCCCTGCAAGAAGCAGAAGAGTTCGTATTTTCTCAGCTCGGTAGACGAGTGTGCCTGGCAACGCCGTTGGGAATTGGTAAACCGAGCCAATTGCTGAATCGGATTTATCTGCGTGCTAAAAAAGACTCCTCCATTGATCTTACCGTGTTCATTGCTCGGAGAAAACTACCCACGTCTTGAATACCTCCATGATCTGCATGCGGGACAAGTGCCACAAGGATTTAAAGAGCGCATCTATCGCAGTATTCTTTTAGGAGCCTTGAGCAGAACCGATTCTTCTCGGCACCGCCCGTAATCTAAAACATCGAAGGTGTACGTGGTCCGCGAGGGGATTCGATAGACTCGTCGTAGTCTTGATCGGGAGGAACTGTGGAGTCGCGAGAAATTGGTTTCTTCCGATCCGTTTTTGAAGCGGGCTGTTGGCTGGAGGATTTCTTTTTGCCACTACGATTTTTTGAATGTTTAGACATGGAATCTCCTTTTGATTTTAAGGGGCTTGTTCTTCTGAGTCCTCTTCAACAGTTCCTGAGTTTTGCGTGCCCGCACCTTTTTTCTGAGATGACAGAGTTTTTTCGGCGGCTCGAGCGACGATAACTTCCAAACTTCGTTCGGCTTCGTCATGATCGATGCCTGTGCGCTCGCTAAGAAAGTCTGCCAAAGCGGATTTGATATTATTCCAATTCTGCGGAGTGATTTGAGGATCCATATTAAATTCTCCTGTCCCAAGGACGAGTATTTTTAGTTACTCACATCGAGGAAGAGTAAAATTAGAGTCGCAAAGGGAGGCAATTATGGCTAACCAAAATATTTTAAACCAACAAAACACACAGCGCCCTCCAGTTGAAAAAGGAACAGAGAAAAAACCTGAAAGAGAAATCAAAAATAACGATACTAAAAAAGGAACACCTGACATAAACCCGACACGTAAGTCAGGCGCAGTATAGTTAAGCATCGGGACGCTCATTATTGCGTGTTGCTGCTCTCTGTGACAGAGTGGTGATCACAGACGGGCTCACCGCTGAATGAGCGTCTTTGCCTTCAACTGCCGGATTATTAGGCGCGCCGGGCCCAGGCAAAACTAAATTCGCAAGTGCAATAAAATCAGAAAATAAATCAGGGAAATGAGCCTGCATGATTGCGGCGATTTTTGTTGAAACTTGCACGGTGACTTCCGCTTGTCCTATCTTAGTCGCATCAACAATTTGTCGTGCTGCACGCTCGGCACTAGTTGTGATAAGAGGCATCGAACTTATGGCTGAGAACCAAGCGTATTCTTTTTTTATTTGTCCTTTAAATTTGGCGTGATCAATTGAGCCTGTGCGCATGAGTCCAGGACAGGCTGTCGTCACGTAAATACCTTTTCGCATAAGTTCTGCACGAAGGGTTTGTGAGTATCCAACCAGTGCAAACTTCCCTGTGCAGTAGGGCGCTAAATGAGGAACGGGTACTAGACCTCCGATAGATGCGATATTTACTATACGGGCTCCGCGCT
>JAGIAF010000102.1:4741-10717 GCA_017745015.1 Bdellovibrio sp.
ATGGGGAAGACAAGTGCGAATGACGTTAAATGGGGCCCAGAAGTGGGCCTCCAAAGATTCGACAAAATCCTTCTTCGTGGCATTTTCAATGGGCATCGAGGTGATTGTGCCCGCGCAATTTACCACGACATCGATCTTACCAAACATCTCAAGAGTAAAGGCCACAGCCTCCTCAACTTGGGGAAGCTTGGTGGAGTCACAGACTTTAATATGAACTATTGTTTCTGGAAATTGAGAGAAGATGATGTTTTGAGCCCGACGAAGTTCGTCATCATCTCGTGCGAGGAGGCAGATGGAAGCACCCTCTGCAGCATATTGTTTGGCAAGAACCAAGCCCAATCCTCTGGAGCCGCCAGAGATTAACACCACGGCTCCTCGCAAGGACCTAAAGCGAAGTTGATCTCGTACTAGTGAGTATGCGAATGTACCTGCCAAGCCAAAACCAACGCGTTTCAATATTTTCGCCGCAAGAGGATTCATAGCTATCTCCTTGAACGGGTGAACTCAGATTATTCTTGTTCAAGAGGAACATGTGATCTGAATTTTGTTGGCTCATTATTAGTTTTAGTTGCGGGAGCTTTTTGCATTGTATCGTGCCAGTCATCTTCATGGACATTGGCAGCTCGTGGACTTGTGTCATAGCCAGGAGATTGAACTTTCGCATCGTCTGGAGTGATCAACTTATTTTGTTCTTTTGTACGAGTGCTGCTGCTGCCATAGCCATAACCGCTGTCCGCTGCTAAAGACATGTTAGAAGCAAATATGACCAGGATGAGTGTTGCGAGTGTTTTCATAACTGTCTCCTTTGATGATCAGTTTTTCTTCAGCCCTATCTTCTTATGAACTCGGTGATGATTCGAGTCCAAGTCCGGCTTTAGGTACTGATTCCTATCAAAGACGACATGGTCCCAATGACTTCCAGCAATGTTTGCGTTCACTGGGCTACAATTAATACTTCCTAAGTACATTGGCATCGTAAACGTAGATCTGACCGTTATCGTCATCTTGAACGGCGATGATCGTGGATGAGTAAACTCCTACCACGCGGCCACGATAGAAACGTCCGCCATACGTGGGCCCGGTGCGAACGTAATCTCCCTCACAAATTCCTTTCTGGGGTTCGCAGCCGATTCCGCGCAGTACGTATTTGGAATTGCGATAGTAAACGTCATAATCGGCAGTGTCGCGCACGGCAAAGATGCCATTGCTATACACGCGAAGGATCATTCCAGGTAAGTAGCGACCGTCAGTGAGAGGGCCCGATAAAACATCATCACCTTCGCATTTGTCATCATGGCAACGTGTTTCTGTGAAGACGGTATTTACATCGCGAATGTAGTTCTCATGATCATCGTCATCGCGGACCTTCACTTTGCCATTGCTATAGACATCCAAAATATATCCAGACACGTATTGTCCTCGAGAAAGTGGACCGGATAACACGGGATCGCCATTGCAGATATCTTTATTGGTATCACAGAGAATGCTTTTACCAAGCTGACTAAAAGAGCGCACATAGGTGTGATTGTCATCTTCATCGCGGACCAACGCGCGTTGACCGTCATAGAGCTCAACAATGGTTCCAGAGACGTATCGTCCGTCCTGCAGAGGACCCGATACCACCGGGTCACCTACACGGAGACGGACATCGCGAGGCGATTTAGGCGGTGGGGGACGAAGGGGAGAGGACTCTTTTAAAATTAAAGCGGGAATACCTTTGTCCGTGACGGCAGTCAGCGTGACATCGGCCTCAGAGCCAAAGGACTCCATCACCATTTCAATACTTGAAATGCGATCTTTTTGATTTAAAGTTTCAGAGGCGAAGACAGTGCCGGCATCTAAAACATCTGTATTTGAAAAACGTTCGACGGCAACTTGCACTTGTAAGTCTGTCGTCACTTGCGCGGAGATGATTTTCACTTGTTGGCTTGCCACGCGAATCTCAAAGCGTTGCAAAGGCATCGGTTGAACCATGTCGACACGATAGACAGTGCCGCCCGCTTTGCGAGAGATCGAGCGAATGGCAACAGAGCCGACATATTCTTGATTGCTTTGGCGGGGAGGTCCCGGCGGGGGAGGAAGGGGAGATGAGCCTGTCTGGGAGCCGGGTCCAAAACCAGGAAGGTCGGTTAAACTCTCTTCAGCAAAAGAGTTGAGTCCGATGGCTAAGATAACTAAGACGCAAATGAGGTGTTTCATGAAAGGGCTCTCCGACAAGAAACACCTCATAGATTTTGCGTCTTAGTTTGTCCAATTACTTACGTGCAAACAATTTCCTCATTCATTCTTGGCTTGAGCCATTTGATTTGAAGAAGGCTGTGGTGCGCGTTTCTCAAGTGGTGTCACCAACGGGATACGTTTTGGCATCGGATCCATCAGTGCCAGCGCATCACGAATGGCTCCAGAGCGGCCCGTAGTTTTCACTTTGGATTCCAACTTGTCATAGCTGGCAAGTCCTCCAAAAAGTTCTCCGATTTGTTCGGACGTAGCTTCTAGAGTGCCATCGTATTTGTCGCCATCTTTGGCTTTGTGGGCAAAGAGAACAGAGTTATTAATTACGACCGTGTACTTCTCGCCGCTGTCAGTTGCATTTATACCTAGATTGATGGTTTTACCGTTCGCTTTCTCTGGATTGATGCGAATACCAGAATAGTCAAATAGCATTGCTAACGGTAATGAACGTGGATCTACGAGGGGAGGAATATCATACAGTTTATCATCTCTGAGATCTTTTGCACCAGAGAGATAGACATCGCGCCACGGGCCAGATTCGGATTGGAAACCCATTTGCTCAAGAGCCGCCGCTTGCAGTAGGCGAGCTTCCTTATTGTTTGGGTTCGTATAAATCAGGTGATTTACAACTTCCGCCGTCCAGCGATAGTCACCTTTATTGAAAGCTTCTCGTCCAATTTTTAAAACTTTGGATGGACCACCCATTGCTGTGACATAACGTTTAGCTGCATCTATACGTGGATGTTGGTGCAATGTCGCTGGGTTACCGTTATAGAATCCCAAGTAAAGCTGGTAAGTGGCTTTGACGTTGTGATTGAGAGATCCATAATAACCACGGCTATAAAACTTTTTGCCAATGGAATCTGGCAGCTTCATTTGTTCCGCAATCTCTTCGGAATCAAAGCCCATATTTGCAAGGCGCAAAGTCTGGTCATTGATGAATTTGTACATATCGCGCTGATCTGAAATATGTTGACGAACTTTTTCTTTGCCCCAACGTGGCCAGTGATGAGAGGCAAAAGACATCTCAGCATCCGGAAACATGTCCAGCGTCGTATTCAAAGCATTGGCCCAAACCAACGGACTGCGCACCTTTGCTCCACGAAGAGTGTAAAGATTGTGCATTGTGGACGTGGCATCTTCTGAAAGACAAAGGGCTTTCATTTGTGGGAAATAGAACAACATTTCAGACGGAGCTTCTGTTCCTGGCGCCATTTGGAAAACCATCTCTACGCCGTCGACAGTGAGCTTTTCACCTGTCTTAGAAATTGTTTTAGTTGGCATGGCGAAACTGTGATTTCCATCTGAAACTGCCGATCCCAAACCTGTCCCCAGGTTTCCAGTTGGATTGTTTTTCAGATAGTTTCCATACATGAAAGTTGCGCGGCGGCTCATGATATTTCCGGCATAAAGATTTTCACTGATCGCTTCTTCAGCGAAGCCGGCTGGAGCGATGATTTCCACACGCTTATTTTTTATATCGTCTTGGGTGATGATACCCATTACGCCACCAAAGTGATCAGCGTGACTGTGTGTAAAGATCACTGCTTTGATCGGAAGTTTGCCAATTTTCTCATCGACAAGCTTCATGCCAGCCGCTGAAGTTTCAGCCGACGTCAGTGGGTCGATTACAATCCATCCGGAATTTCCTTGGATGAGTGTCATATTGGAAATATCCAAACCACGCACTTGATAAATTTTTTCTGAAAGTTTGTAGAGTCCGTTAGCAGCTGTTAGCTGCGATTGTCTCCACAAGCTTGGATTTGCGGTATCCGGTGCAGGTTTGTCCTGAGTGAACTTGAAGGCATTGATGTCATAGGGTTGTCGTGCTGTTTTAATAATCGGATTTTCCAGAGTGGCGATAAAGCCGCGATTCACCAACTCAAAATCTTCTTTGTCGTTGAAATTGAGTTCCTTTAAGACCGCTTCATTGGCTTTCTTCGTGAAAGACGTCGCAGTTCCGTTGGGTAAAGAATCCGCCGCGAACACCTGTGAGGTGCTCATCAAGGCGGCAATGCCGAGAGCTAAACTTCGTTTCATGGTTCCTCCTTGAGTCTTTAAGGTTACGGCATAGAGGAGCAAACTTATATTTGATTGATTACAGGTTTTCAGAGAGGGGAAAGTGGACTTTCCCTGAGGATGTCTCAATATAACGCGCAGTATAAATTGACTAAAAAGTAAGGGCATGGGCTTGGAAATTCGGAATCAATTTGCTAGTTTGTGCCCCTTCGGCGATATTAGATCGCAAGTGGTTCCGTAGCTCAGCTGGATAGAGCATCTCCCTTCTAAGGAGAGGGTCGTACGTTCGAGTCGTACCGGAATCACCATTTACATCATCTCGCAAATTTTGGGACGACAACTTAGTAACTCCAGTACCGCTAACAACAATCGGCAGGTCTAGTCCCAAGTCTTTATTTTTCTTAAGTTTTTTTCGACTATTCTGGTCCGTATCTTCGGCATCAAAGGCGGCATCGTAGTAGTGGACGTCTATTCCGTTTTCTTTGCATACCAATTTCCCGATGAGACTTCTCAAAAGTCGTTTTTGTTCAGAGGGAGTTCCTTTCTTCCAACCACGCCTAAATTCCAACATATTCGATTTTAGGCATTCCAGAGAGTCTTCTGGACTGATTTCATACGAAATTTGGTCCTCCAACTTAGTTCGAAGTTCCTCCATGACTTTCTTTTGCTTACCCAAGCTTTCAAGTCGTTCTTTTGAAAGCTCGAAAGCCGAGGAGTTTATTTCCAGCTGAAGTTGCAATTTGAAAACCTGATCGATTTCAAGTTTTATCATTCCAATGGAAATCACAACCTGATTAAGTTCTTTTCTTAGTTGTTCTTTTTGTCCCGGACCATTTTTCCGAACAAGCAGTTGTAAGTTTTTAAAATAGTCTCCGTCCGTGGCAATTTGGCCCAAGCGACTTACAACAACTTCCTCAATTTCTTCGGCCTTAATTCGCCCAATCTTGCAGGGCGCTTTTTCATCACGAACTTTAGAATGCGCATAATATCTGTGAGTACTCATTTTGCCGTGAGATGATTGTCCACTTAAAGGGTTTCCACATTCTCCACAGAAGAGCAGGCCAGTTCATATTTTTACAAAATATGCATAATAGCCGGTGGTGCAAACTATTCAGGTTATTCTAAAAGTATCTTAGAACACTTTGTTTTAAAATATATTGCCTGCTTTTGAGTTATCCTCTAGGTTTCGCCGCATGGACGCACAATTAGAAATTCGATCCCTTCTGAGGAATGAATTCATTCGCAGAAAAAATAGAAACTCGAATTATTCACTTCGATCTTTTGCAAGGTCATTGGGTGTGAGTCCTTCTGCGCTTTCGGAAATCATGAATTCTGATCGCCCGATTACTAAAAGAATGGGCGGCAAGCTTCTTGACGGTCTTTCCCTTGATCCAAAAAAACATCTTAGCTTGCAGAACTTGCTGCAAACCAGAAACGTTCCTGGAGAAGCTAAATACGTCATGATGGACATGGATCAATATCACTTGATCACAGAATGGCAATACTATGCAGTATTGTCCCTCGCTGAAGTTAAGGGATTTAAAGGTGATCCCGACTGGATCGCGAAGAGATTAAATATTTCTGTTCGCCAGGCGGAGCGAACACTTCAAGGACTGAAAAGATTAGAACTCTTGGTTCTGAATGAACAAGGAAAGCTAGTTGCCTCGGGTGTCCAGCTGACGACCACAGCTGAAATTAGCAATCACTGGATTCGCAGTCGACATC
>JAGIAF010000103.1 GCA_017745015.1 Bdellovibrio sp.
CCCATACGCTTAAAGGTTGGGGTTTGAAATCTGCAGCTCAACCAGGCAATCACTCCTCTTTGCCACAAGAAGAAGAAGTGAATGCACTAAAAGCAGGTCAAGGCATCACTGGCGAAACTTTGTATCAACGTCTTGATGCAAACTCTGCTGCTGGTAAATTCTTGGCGGCTCGCTCTGAAAAAATTTTCGGCGAAATGAAAGCTCAATACGCGTTGAAAGCTAAGAACCAAGACTACTTCTTGAAGAAGTTGACTGAGTTCGGCGAAATCCCTCAAGCTTTGGACATCAACACGAAAATGACTAGCTACCCGCACACACAATGGATGCTAGGTCAGTTGACGGCGAAGTTTACTCGTATTTCGAACACTCCTCTTGATGAATCAAAATTGACTGGTTCACAAAAGGCTCTGACTGCAAATGAAAAGCCTTTCAAACTTCCAGGTGAGTTGTTCATCTCTATGGCTCCAGACGTTGGTACTTCAACGAACTTGAATCCTGCGATGGACGGTAAAATCTTCGGTGCTCCAGTAGTTGTCGACCACGAGACTGACTTGGGCGTTAAAGACCACAAACTTCCTGACTTGGTTCCTGGCGAAGAAGAAACAGACCGCTTCTTGCGTTTTGAAATCGCAGAAGGCAACGTTATGTCTTGCGTAGGTGCCTTTGGTAAAATGCGCGATATCGTAGGCGTACCTATCATCCCGTTGATGACTGTGTATGACTTCTTCATCAAACGTGCGTTGGACCAATACTTCTACAACCTTTACTGGAAGTCTTCGTTCATTTGCGTTGGTACGCCATCAGGTGTGTCACTTTCTCCAGAGGGTGCGCAGCACGGTTGGAAGTCTGACATCCAAATCCCGAACCAAATCACTTGGGAACCGTTCTCTTGCATCGAACTTGACTGGATCATGTGTGACACAATCAAACGTCACGTTATGAACGACAATGCCGGCCGTACAGGTACATTGCTTCGTCTAGTCACTCGCGGTGTGGAACAAAAAGATCTTTTGAACTACTTGAAAAAACAAGCTCGCTTCAAAACGGGTCTTGAAGGCCCATTGGCTCGCGCTGAATTCCCAGTAGCTGGCGGTATCAATGAAGAAGAAGTAGCAGTTCAAGACGACGCAACTATCTTGCAAACTCTTCGTAACGAAGTATTGCAAGGCGCTTACTACTTGATCGACTACCGTGGTTACGCTGGTTACGAGCCAGGTGACAACGTTGTGAACATCTTCGCACTTGGCACAATGGTTACTGAAGGTATCAAAGCTTCCGAAGCTTTGCTTGCTCGCGGTATCTACGCCAACGTGATCGCAGTGACTTCACAAGACTTGTTGTGCGGTATCTTGGGTCGCGAAAACGATTACGAATACTTGAAATCAGGTTTGGGCATCAACTCGAACTTGTTCTTGAGAAAAGCTGAAGAAGTTTCCACTGGCGATTTGATCACTGTTGCGGGTAAACGCGTACCAGTAGTTTCTGTTGCTGACGGTGAGATCGGTATGTTGGACAACATCGGTTCAATCATCGGTGTTCGCCAAGAAGCTTTGGGCGTTGTTAAACACTCTAAGTGCGGTCGTCCTTCAGAAATCTATGCTTACCACCACATCGATGCGGAAGCAGTTGTTGAGGCTTGCGGTAAGGTATTGGCTGAAACTGCTCTTGAGAAAGTTATTGTGTCTGAAAATGCTTTGGGCCAAGCTCATCAAGCAGAGGGGCGTACAACTCATTGGACAGAACTTTGGCCAACAAAGAATCCTGTTCATCAGCACTAACACAGTCTGATTCACTCCGACTTGCTCGGAGTAGAGGGCAGAATGAATTATACTGAAATAGCAAAGACAGAACTCCCCTTCGACGGGGAGTTCTTTTTATCTAAGAACAAAAAATTCGGCGAATTGATTTTCTTTGTTCATTTCTATGACGGTGGCAAACGCGAGCTTCTCCGCCACATCAAACTTGTTAATGATCTTGGTTTCGATGCTTTTGCCTTTCAACTGCAGGGCGATCACAAATCTGTTTTAAAACATCTGCCCATTACTTCGGATTTGAAATTCGGTTTGAAACACCTTTATGCCGTACAGATCGAGAAGCTGCTTAACGACATCCCAGGCAATAAGATTATCTTCTCGTTCTCAAATCCAAGTGCTTCAGCCATTGAAGCTATGGCACGCAGACATTGTTCAGATACAGTGGCGATGATTTGCGACAGCGGGCCTTCTGCGCGCTTTTTGCCTTCACTTTGGAATCTAGTTTCAAGTTATGCGGGTTCTTTCACGACGAAGCCATTGGGCGCCATTCTCACTCCGCTTTTAACAGTGGCGTGGAGCCCACTACTTCATAAAGATGTGCATGCAGATCTCAATGCTTTTCCACAGGGCTTCCCGATTCTTTCGATTCGCGGATGGAAAGATAAATTGATCTCTCCAAGTCATATCGATGAAATTTTCGAGCCTCACCAAAACTTAGATTGGGCAAAATTGTCTTTACCTGAAGCCCAACATTTGACAGGTTTACGCGACTTCAGAGCGGACTATGTACCTGCTGTTGAGAATTTTTTAAAACGAGTAGCGACTCCCGAAGAAAGCATTAAAGGCATTTAATTAGAAGTTCCTCCATTTCACCTTTTAGACTTTATGTCTGATATGGAGGAACGTTTTATGTTTGCACGACGCATTCTGGTGACTCTTTGTCTTTTAATCCCTACCTTGAGTCATTCGCAATCTTTCGCAGATTATCTTTACGAAAATACTTTCTATAATCTTGGGAACAGCTATTTAGATCGCGTGGGAGATCTTCCCACTGACAATGTCGATCGCTTGCCTGCGGATCAAAAATCCGCCTGCTTGCAACGCTACGGTCGCATGTTAAACGATGGCGTTTTGGATATTCGCATCGCTCTTGGATATTTTGATTGGACCGTGGGCCATGATGTTCGTGCCGGCGGTCGAAACTATGGATTAAGTCCTTCCATGGATATTGGAGCTTTCTATGCCATTCGTGACTTACTGACATCGGGTTGCTCTGGCAATTCCCGCTTCTGTCGCTTTCGTCAAGAACAGGGAAATCCCTATGCCTTCGTAAAAGACGTTACGATCCAAGGCCGCCCTGTTCGCGCTCGTATTCAGATGTATTTCTCCTCTGCGAGTGAATACCTTGAAAACAATCTGGGAAATTTGAATTACCAACAGACAGCGCGCACAGACTTTATGGAATCCTTCTGGGCAAGAGCCCTGCAAGATGCCGACGCCGCATTTTACTTTGGACACTCCCGCAATGGCGGTGGCCCTGACTTCGGCCCGCCGGTCTTTTATAAAGGCAGAAACAAAGTGAATTATGGATACTACGAAAGCGCACAGCCGGGATTCAAACGCATGCTCAACTCTTTGAATTCTGGCAAACAGGCCGATGTAATTGGCTTGATGTCCTGCGCCTCCAGAGATCATTTCTGGGGGCGACTCCGTTCAGCGGCTCCCCGCTCGGGCGTGATCACTTCCACTTCGGTTATCAATGTGGATGAAGTCTACACTGCTATGCTGGGCGGGATTGACTCTCTTCTGCGTGGCCAATGCCAAAAGACTTTTTATAAGTCGTTACGTATGACTTCAAGAAATGCCAAATACATCACTATGGACGGAATGTTTGAATAACAAGGAGGTTTAAAATGGTAGAGATTGAACAACTCCCACATCCTGATTATCTGAAATATCCAAAACACCGCACTTTGGGATTCTTTAACTTCCAAGAGAATGCACGCAATGCAGCTGAAGCCATCCTCCGCGAAGGTTGGTCAGAAGAGGATCTCAGCGTCTATGAGGGCGACTATGGTGTCGATGCCGTCGACGCCGAAGGCACCCGCCACACGCTCAAAGAAGCTTGGAGCCGCTGGGTTCAGAAATTCCTCGGTACCGGCGAATGGGACTTGGTGGAAGAGGCCGATCAAGAGCTAAGACAAGGTCATCTCCTCTTAAGCGTCGTCACTGAAAACGAAGAGCAAAAACAAACCGTGGCAGAGCTGATGATCCTGAACGGCGGCCATGGAATTCGTTATGTTGATCCACTTTACAATGAACAATTAACACCCCCGGGCCATCATCCCAGCTAATCCATGACAGCTTTCTAGATCTGCGCTATGTCTGCCCCCGAATAAACGAGGTAAAACATGGCAGCAGATTTAGAGTTCTTTATTTACAATGTTCCTTCAGATTGCGGAGACTGGTTGGCAGCTTTTGAAGGCAAAGAGTTGATCTTCCTTGGCAGCTACGGTGCCGGTAAAAAATTGGTCGAAGGCGATCTTTCTAAATTCTTTGAAACTCACTATAACTTCAAAGTTGGAAAATTCGTTCCTGCGAAATGGACGAAAGGCAACTTCTGGAATAAGAAACACAAAATCAAACTTCAAGGAACTGAGTTTCAGGTGAAAGTTTGGTTGGAGCTTTTGAACATCCCTTACGGTGGCACCGTGACTTACTCTGATATCGCTAAAAAAATCCGCAAGCCATCTGCAGTTCGCGCAGTTTCTACAGCGATTGGCCAAAATCCAATTTCTTTCTGGATTCCTTGCCACCGCGTGATCGGTAAAGGTGCTAACAAGTTCAAATACCACTGGGGCCCTGAAACGAAGAAGCATCTTTTAGTTACCGAAGGCGTTTTCGAGCTTTAATTCCTCTCTGAAAATCGGCGTCTCAATCTGAGACGTCGAGCCAAAAACGTCCCTTGTCAAAAGGATGACTCCTTAAAGTCTATATGCACGTTAATGCGAGGTACACCTCTTGCTCATTAGGAGTCTGAAGAGGTGTATCTATGAGAATTCGTTATTCATTCTTATCTAGAATCGTAATCGCAGCGTTAACAAGCCAAGCAATGATGGTCCATCCGGTTTTTGCTGGCGATGACGTCGGTGTTCACACTCCGCTGAGTATTCATTTGCATTCTAATGATTCCGAATGGGAAAAGCACAATAAAGCCCAAATGGGCATCTGGGCCCAGCAGGTTGCGGATGCTGAAAATGCTGCCTATGCGAACTATCAAAAGATCGAAAATGGCATTATTCAAAATCCGATGGCAGCTCTTGATAATCTCGTTAAAGTCGCGAATCACAATGCCAGGTATGCACCCGTCTTTGCTGAAGGAGACTCCGATGGCCCCCTTATGCCACTTGCTCATGGCGAAAAAAATGTGGATCGACGCCTTTTCGAAATCGGGGTGAAATACGTTAAATCCATGCCACAAGGTCAGGTCAGTTCAGTTGAGCTATCACAAGGCACTGGCGATAAAGTTCTTATGACGATCATCGCCCATGAAAAGGCCAAAACAAATCCTTTTATCTTACTTGAATCGATGGTCAATCTGAATGATCTTTACACAATCTCTGACATATCAGCGTCTTCCTCCAAGTTGAAAGCCGGCTACAATCCACATCACCATGGGTATCATGCTTACGATACAGCATTCTACAACCTTGCTGATACTCTTGGCGTAACAGGAATTGATAAATCGCCAACTTACTCACATCACGACTATACAATCATTGCACCACCTCCACCTACCCCTATTGAGGTCAGTGAGCTTCGCGCTAATGCAGCGGCAGGCAGTGTCCTTTCTCAAAGAAAGCTTGCTGAATTAGAGACAAAATCTTTTCAAGCTGTCAAAAAGTCATTTGCTAAATTCCTTCCTCTAAAAAATATGGATGAAGCTCAAAAAAAATCTGCGCTTGCCGAGTACGCTCAGCTTAAAGGTGTTCAGGTTGCCAGCGGATCTTACGATGTGATGCTGCAGTCACTTCAAGATCAAATTGATTTAAAGAATAAGCATCGATTAGATGCTTTAAATATCGCGGCCAAAAAAGTTTATAAACAACAAATGGATGACTATAAAGCTGGCGCAGCTGAACGCGAGCAAGTTGTTCAAACTAAATCACTACCTGAGATGGTTAAAGCGAATGACCGCGCCGGTGTAGCTGATGCTATGGAAAAAATGCTCCCATGGTCGATCATGGAACCGTCTGAGAAGCTCTTCTGGCGTGACTATGTGGATGCCGTCCGTACTCCTAATTATGATAATGCACCAATTCTTTTCCGAGGTATCGATAAACAAGAAAAGCTCCAAGCCTTAACTGACAGCAGCGGTAAAGTAATTGGTGGAGGTCTGTTCTCCAAGCGTCTGACTGCGGGTTCTGGTTCTCACTTGTTTAAACTAAAAGGTTTGGTAGAGACCTTTGAAACATTCGGTACTGACGGCGTGAATACGACTGCAAAGAAAGCGGTGTCCCCATTGAACCAACCTCATACTTTAACAAAAATGATGATGAATCATGCCGCAAACCCGCAAGGCTCTCCATTTCTTTCTTTAACCTTCGACCTCCAAGTAGCCTACAACTTCAGTACCGGCGATTCTATTACAGCAGAGAGTCCCGCTCAATTGGCGAAAATAACGCCGTCATTTTTGAATAGCAATGCTTCAGGTGGTCTTGCCACAATTCGCATCGACAAACGCAGATTGATTACGAACAGTGTTTCGGGCTTTGCGAGCGAAGTTGAGGTTTTAGCTTCGATGTTAATCTTTCCTGACGAAGTTCTTCTATTAGAAAAAGGCATAGAATACTATACCAAAACACAGGACAACAATGCAGCTGGTAATTATAGATTCGAACAGGTCAAACGCATGACCGAGGAACAATATTACGAAAAAGCTCGCTCAGTGGTTTACCAAAAAACGGGCGTGGTTTTGCCGCAAACTTATCAAGAGCTGGCACAGCAAGGGACTAAGGCCTTCTTTGACGGTTTGAACGACATGGAAGCCCGCCTTCGTCGCGTGAATCCAAATCAACCTTTGATTTGCTCGAAAGTATTTCAATAATGCATAAACTGCGCGCGTTTCTTTTTTGTTCAATCCTTCTTTTAGGACTGTGGGCCCTGGCGGCCTCCAGTCCCGAAGATTTTTTGCACGAGCAAAAGTTGATTCGCGTGTATGTCGATGCTGCTCCTGGCTTTGGCCATCAGTCTGCGGGAATCTCGGTAATGCGTCGTATGCGTGAGATGGGTTTTGATGGACAATTTGAAGTGGTCTATCAAGAGGCCGTCGAAGCAAAAATTAAAAAGATCTATCCAAGTTTTCCTGAAGGCATTGAAGGTCAAATTCGCTATGTCGGCGCGATGGATTACGTTAAGAACTTTGCGCAAGTTGAGCACGTGAATATCGCGGTGTCTGGTGCAGATGATGGTTCTGGAGACTCTTTCCGTAAAGTAGCAAAGGCTTATACTTACTTGCGTCTGCAACCTCTTGGTTGGGGTCAGTCAGCTATGTATGGCAAAGAAACGAAAGTTCTTGGCAGCCTTCAAAACTTGCCTTTAACGAACTTAAATTCCCCCAAGCAAGAACAGTTCAAAGAGTTGGTACGCACGAATTCAGATCTTTCACCAGATAAGAAAGAATTCGTTTTCAAATTCGCGGAACTCGCGGCAAATAATCTTTCCTTCCCCGTCTATGGCGTGGGTATACAAACTTATGCGCCTCAACGTATGTACTTTTATGGCAAAGCGGTGAAATCTGCGGCTCAAAAAATTAATTCCGACAAAGCGGTTATCGTTCCAGTTCTTTCTCCATTCAACGCTCAAGAAATGGATACGATGAATAAGGTTTTCGGAAAAACCGCGGGCTTTGAAGCGGCCACAGCGGCCGAGCTCAAGCATCAAAAGCAAATGCACTTAATGACGCCAGCAGAATTCGCGGCGTTACCGCAAGTAAAGCCAGGTCATGTTTATTTTGTCTTTGTCGGATCTGTGCCTCAAGCGGTTTTCAATTTCTTCTATGAGCAAGCGAACTTGCCAGTCTGGGTTGCTGGAAAAAATGCGATGAGCTTTGCTGTCACTAAGGGTAAACCTTATTTTAATACAGTTGATGATTACTTCCTCCCTGAAAAAAATAAGCTGTCTGCGGCTTCCATCAAAGTCCTCGAAAAGGCGCAGCAAGGATTCACCGCAGGTTATATGGAGTTTGCAAATCAAGGATCCTTAAGAGCCGTGACTCAATTTATTCTTGAGGCTTCAAGCCCAGGTACCGAGCTTGAAGCCTTCTTTCATAGCTTGGGCGAGAAGATGTCTTCTAACGACAAAGTCCGCGAGGGACTTCGCCATGCGATTGACTCCGGACCCGCTCCTCTTTGCTCACAGGTATTTAACTAAAGGATTGATATGAAACTGTTCTCAAGTTCGAAGTATTTCATAGTTCTCGCCTTAAGTCCGCTTTTGTTGGCATTACCTGCCCATGCCGAGAGTGATAATGACGGTTTCATAAACCTAAATGTCGAAGATACAATTAATGAAGCCAAAGTGAATCACTTGGCTTTTCAGGCTTATGATCAAGCTCAGCAAAAGATCATCGCGAATCCGCAAGCCATGCTTGAAGCCATCGTCGAGCTCATCAACAATCCTAAGTTCTTTTTTGGCGCCAATGAGTTAATGTACAAAGTCCAAACTCAATATCGCTCTGACCTGCCAGCGGGAACTATTGTCGACACCGTGCTGACAACAAATTCTCGCGGCGAAAACATCATGACCTTAGTTATGCACGATTCCGTTCGAACTAATCCGTACTCGTTGTTAGAAGCCATGATTGCTTTAGAGAAGGCGGTTAAAGCAAGCGATATCGCCGCTGTTAAGATGACTTTGAAACCGGGCGCGAACGTTCATCATCATGCAGAAAATGCTTACCACAGCCAAAAATTTAAACTTTCAAATCTTATCCACGCTCCAGGCATGATGGATGTGATTTCCCAACCAGGAATTCTAAGTTTAATAATTCATCCTATTATTGAACAGGAAATGAAAAATAACGCCCGTGCGGGAAGTACTCTTGCTCAAAGGAAGCTAGCAGAATCTGCTTCTTATGCAGGCCAACTCTTTAAAGTTGGAATGACAAAGTTTTTGCCGATTACTAAATTAGACGACGCTTCAAAGAAAAAGTATTTTGCAGACTATGCCAAAATGAAAGGCTTTCCAGTCTCTTCATCTGAAAATCTGCAAGAAGCCACAGCTTCATTTTTCAATCAGTCGGACCTTCAATATAAACGGAATCTGGATCAATTAAATGCGTCCGCTAAGAAAGCTTATAAAGCGCGAAGAGACGAATATAAAAAAGGTGCCGCAGAACGCGAACAATTAGTTCAGACTAAGTCTCTCAGTGAGATGGTTAAAGCCAATGACCGCGAAGGCGTTGCAAAGGCTATGGAAGTGATGATCCCTTGGCCCCTTCTGGAGCCGACAGAAAAAGTTTTCTGGAAGGACTATATCGAAGCCGTTCGCCATCCCAACTATACGAATGCTCCTATTCTATTCCGTGGTTTAGATAAAAGCGAAAAGTTACAGAGCATCACTGATGCTAAGGGCAATGTGATTGGCGGCGGCATGTTTTCCAAAAGATTAACCGCAGGTTCAGGTTCACATCTTTATAAACTAAAAGGTCTGCCGGAAACATTTGAAACCTTGGGGACTGGCAAGGCTCTGGAATACTTTCCCAAAGATTCGATTCCTTTGAACTTCCCCCACACTCTCACTGGAATGATGATTAATCATGCTCGTAATCCGCAAGGCTCGCCATTTATTTCTCTTACCTATGAACTCACTGTTGCATGGGGTTTTGCAGCTGGTGAAGTGAGTGCGGCAAAAGTTTCTGCAACTGAAAAACAACTTAAAGAGTTCCTGAACAGCAACGCTTCAGGAGGAGTCGCAACGGTTCGCATTGATAAGCGCCGTCTTCTAACGAACAGTTTTTCAGCTTATCCGGGTGAACTGGAAGTATTAAGCTCCATGCTGATTTTCCCTGATGAGGTTCTTTATCTTGAAAAGGGATTGGTGTACGAGGTTGATGATGGTGTTCATGTCCCTAAAAAAGTGGAGCGCGTTAGCATCGAAGACTACTATGCTCGCGCCCGAAGCGCTGTTTATCAAAAAACAGGGATTAATCTTCCGAAAGATTTTGATGCCAATGCCGAAGCCAACTACGGAATTTACAAAAATGGCGTCAGCGAACTAACGGCCATTTTCTCCCGAACAAATCCTGAAGCTCCTCTCTCTTGCGCTAGAATCTTCCAATAGTAGTTTATGACACACCTTTGCTACCAAAAGTGTGTCCGTACCTATTGGCCGAAGTAGCGATTGATGGCGTCGGCGACTTCTGCTGATTCGTTGATTGTGCGTTGGCTGATTGAGATCTTCTTAGCGTGATATCCCAAGGCGCGCAGTTGTTGCGTATGCCATGGTTCATCGCTCACGTTTGATAGATTGTAGGCTGAATTTTGATAGCCAAATTGGGCTGCGATGTCTTGTGTGTTGATGTCGGTTCTTTTGCGATCCACCCACAGGCGTGCGGTTTGAGCTACGTGGCAGCTGACGCAGTCCATGTTTTCTGGATTAAAGACTTTTGGATTTTCGATGCGATATGCGGCTTTTACTTCGGTACGAATCAAGTCTTCGTTTTTAGTGCGCAGACGTTGTGATTCCGCTACCAAGTTTTGAATAGTGTCTTCACCCGTTGCGCGAGATCCTGTAATGCCGCCACCAGAGAAAAGCTCACCACTTGTTACAACATTTACGAAAGACTGTGCGGTGTTTTTCCCTAAGCGCGGAAGAGTGATCGAAGTGAGCTCGCCGTTTTTATAATCAAACGCACCGAAGAGCCACATGGCGCCGCCACCGCGAAGG
>JAGIAF010000104.1:0-1774 GCA_017745015.1 Bdellovibrio sp.
AACCTGCGGCCTTCTGAATGCAAATCAGACGCTCTCCCAGCTGAGCTATACCCCCTCAAAGTGGGACTGGTTTTCGCTCAGACCCCCAAAAAGGTCAATAGCTTTTTTTCGAAAATTTAATGGCGCCTTAAAATCTGCCCAATAAATAAACGAGGCCTAGACCTCGTTTATGGAATTTTCGTATTTAAGTGTATGATTTTATTGAAAACTAGGCTGAAGCCTTGAATTTCGACGCAAGGAGTCTGTTTAACCACTTTCTTTCAGTGCCAAGGTCGAACCCAACCTTTTCACCACCAGAAATAATGGCCATATAAACCTTTTTAAGGATCTCAACCTCAGTATCGAGGCCGTTGTCGGCGCCCAATGACTCTTCGATTGCTTCATAAACGCTTACTAGATCTGGCGTTGTTACCACTTTGGGGATTCTTGCCATATCAAGACCCAGAGTCTCGATTGGCTTGAAACCTACAAGTGTTTCAGTCAATAGCACCTTCGCGCCATTCTTGAAATTGACTTGAATAAATGGCTTACCTTCAGAGTCAGCGCGATGAAGAACTTCATTCACGTCCTGAGAGTTAAAAGTAAATAATTTTCCATCGAGATCTTGGCGGATTTGCACTCGGCCCGCCTCATTCATCTTCGCACGAAGACCCTTCGAGGAATCGACAAAATTCAAGATGTGATCTAGTTCCGCATGTGTCGACTTTGACTTTGTATTGCTCAAAATACCCTCCCCTATAATAGGGTCCTTCCATCATAAGAGTTATCGACACCTGAGGATTGGACTTAACGGGAAAACAAAAAAAGATGAGAAACCAGCCTCTTGCCCTGTAACAATCTGAAAAGAACATCGCGAAGTTGTTTCAGGGCGAGTCATTTGCGGTGTGACTTGTTTCTCATGTTCCGATTTGAGATAACTTTTTTATAGATTAACGAGGCATTTATGATCATCACACGTTGGCAAGCACCTTTAGTACCGAGCAAACAACAAGTTCATATGATTCTTGAGCAAGAAGGTCTTGAGCCGTTTGAAGAAGTCTACCAGCCGCAAACCAAGATTCCAGATCACCGCCATCCATTTGCGGAGGTTCGTATCGTTGTTGCTGGTGAAATGCACTTTAATATCTCGGGAAATCAATTTGTATTACGCCCAGGGGATCGCGTGGAGATTCCTGCGAACACCAAACACTCCCACGTCTCTCACGGCAGCGTAGACTGCGTTTGCGTTTGCGCGCAGCGAGCGATTTAAATTAGTAGAAATAGATTTGAAATGCAAAAGGGCTCTCATGAGCCCTTTTTTATTCGTCGTCTTATTTGAATAGGAAATTATTTGGATAAGAAACCCTCTCTGCACTCAATCTCGGGATACCTTCGACGCGGATAAGCTACCAAAAGTGTGTCCGTACCTTTTCGCTTAGTCCTTTTTTTGTTGTTTCATCCACGCTAGATAATCACGGATGTTCTTTTCGAAGCCGTGTGTTGTTGGCTCGTAGATTTTTTCGTCTTTGAGTTCTTCTGGTAAATACCCCTGATCTGTCCAACCTGTTGGATAGTTGTGTGGGTATTTGTAGTCTTTCCCGTAGCCGAGGTCTTTTGCTAACGCGGTTTTTGCGGATCTTAAATGCAACGGTACTGGGAGAGTTTTTGTTTTCTCTACCAGCTCTTTTGCCTTGTGAAGAGCTAAATAAGAAGCGTTGGATTTTGGACAAGACGCCAAGTAGGTCGTCACTTGGGAGAGCGTGATGGCGCCCTCGGGAAGACCGATGGCTTCTAC
>JAGIAF010000104.1:1784-10697 GCA_017745015.1 Bdellovibrio sp.
GGCCTGCAATGGCCACCGAGATCGCTCTTGGATCGGCGTTGCTGATATCTTCTGAGGCTAAAATGATGAGACGTCTGGCGATGAAGATCGGATCTTCTCCGCCATCGAGCATTCTTGCCAGGTAATAAACAGCTGCATCGGGATCGCTTCCACGGACGCTTTTGATAAAGGCCGAGATAAGATCGTAGTGCATCTCGGAGTTTTTATCGTAACCAATGGGATTTTGCTGAAGAAGTTCTCTCATGTCGTTGGTGCTGAGAGGTGGTTCTTCTCCGTCTTTCATGAAGCTGTACAAGATTTCCAAGCTGTTGATCAAACGGCGACCGTCGCCATCGGAGAACTGCAAAAGATTTTCGATGGCTTCTGGCTGAAGGATATTTGCGAGAGGGATTTTGTATTGAGCCTCTGCGCGCTTTACGATTTGCCCGAGATTCTCTTCGCTGAGACGTTCGAAAACGACGACACGACAGCGACTGAGTAAGGCGCGATTCAGCTCGTAGCTTGGATTTTCAGTCGTGGCACCCACTAAAACTAAGTCGCCTTTTTCCACGAACGGAAGAAGGACATCCTGTTGGCCTTTGTTGAATCTGTGGATCTCGTCTACGAAAAGGATTGTTTTTTGTTGGTACTGAAGACGACGGTCATGGCCTTTTTCGCCAATCTCTCGCAGTGTTTTTGTGCCCGCCTCTGTGGCGTTGATGTTTTCAAAGTGCGCTTTGAAATGCTGAGACAGAGCTAAGGCAAACGTCGTTTTTCCAGTTCCCGGAGGCCCCCAGATGATCAAGCTTGGCAGATAGCCCTTGCGCAGCATTTGTCCGAGTTTGGATTGAGGGCCAATGGTCCTTTCTTGACCAATGATCTCGTCCAAATTCTTCGGGCGAAGAATTTCTGACAAAGGCGAAGTCTGTTGAGTGGCTGCTGAAGCAGAAAACAAATCCATGAGGGATCTATAGTCCATTTGAGGGGGTAAATCACGATGGAAATCACGTTTTGTGATACTGCGGTGGGATTTCGCTCTGCTTCTGATCTTTAGCAGCGTGGTTAACTAAGATTGGAGGTTCGCGGATGAGGGCATTTAAACTGACGTCGGAGGTTTTTATGATTAAGTTTCTTTTTATCGCCTTAACGGTGCTTCTTGTGGTGGGAGGGTATGCTTTGGCAAGAGAAGGTTCAGGGCCTCATATTCTTGAGACTGGTACATTTTCTGACGGCACCACAATAGAAACACAGGCGGTCTTAATTACGAATGGCGGCAAGCTACAGGTCGTTCAAGTTAAACAACCCGACGGAACCGTATGCTACGGAATTGGGGGATCCAATTTCAACTCCCCGATGATCTCTTGTGTAAAATAAAAAAACCCACTCTTTAAAAGTGGGTCCTGAGCATTCATTTAATTCCGAAAATTATTGGTTTTTTCCGAAGGTCACGTAGGTCAATGTTAAGAAACCAGTTTGATCATTTTCGTTGCTTGGATTTTGTTCGTATCCATAAACTCGAACTTCAGCTGTTGCAGAGAACGCCGGCAAATCCTTGTTAATGCCGCCGCAATACATTGCGCACGTCGTAGTACGCTGAGCATCAGTAGAATTTGCAGCGATTTTTGCTTCTCTTCCGCTGCTATTCCACCAGTCGTCTCTGAGCGCTGCTAGACTGTCGCCAGCGAATGGGCATACAACTCTTTCGGTGGAGCCAGGCAATGTGTACGAGATTTCGATGCTCGTGATAAACACGTCACGGGTTGTAGAATGGGCGGGATTAAATTTCATCTTAGGGATTTTAAAGTACGCCATGGCGATGTCTGAAGTCGGTACTGTATCAGCATCCTCTGCCGTCTTTTGAGCAACACAACTTGTTGCGGTGCCAGGGACTACTTGCAACATGGCGGACGTGACTTCGACATCAACTAAACTGTCGCCGCCGGAGCAGGAGACCAGAGATGCGAGTGAAAATGCTGTGGCGATTTTTGCTAGCTTATTCATGGTATCCTCCCCTTTCTAGAAATCTTGTGTTTCGTTTTTCATTGAACCGTTATCGACCTGACCCATGATTCTTGGAGTGAGGAAGATAAGAAGCTCCGACTTATCCTTCGTTGTACTTTGAAGCTTGAACAAGTTGCCAACGATAGGAAGGTCTCTTAACCAAGGAACACCGTTTTCGCCATCAGTAGCATCGCTTTGGTAAATACCGCCGATAACTGCTGTTTGGCCGTTTTTAACCAAGACGCGAGTATTCGCCTCACGACTGTTTACTGAGAACGAACCGTCCCCCTCGGGAGCGCCACGGATTTGTCTGTTAACTGCTACTTTCATCATAACAGATCCATCCGCTGTTACCTGAGGAGTTACCTCTAGTTTAAGCGTCAATGGCTTAAATTGATACGATGTTTGTTGTGAGTTACCCGTAACAGTGACCTGTTTTACTGGTACTTCCGTAGTCGTATTAATGTCAGCTTTCTCGTTTGACATAGTCAGGATACGAGGAGCTGAGAGTGTTTTAACTTTATTCTCAGTTTCAGATAATGCGAGGGCTGCGGAGATGCTGCCGAACACATCCAAAGTACCAACGTCTAGGTTGAAGTTGAAGTTCGTACCAGTACTTGCACCAGGATTCACAGAGAATCTTGGTGTCATATTCACTGGTCCACGCGACGTCGAACCCAGCTTGATACTTTGACCGGAAGCGCTCCAACTTACACCGATGTTACGTGTGAATTGCTCGCTGGCTTCAACGATTTTACCTTCGATAAGTACTTGGGAAGGTTGTGTATCCAAGCTAACGATCAACTTTGCAACACGCTCCAAATTTTCCGCGATATCCGTCACAACTAGAGAGTTTGTACGAATGTCGCCGACAACTTTACCGCGCTCACCCAAGAAGTCTTTGATCTTCTTCTCGAGCTCATCAACTTTTGCGTAGCTCACTGGGAACATACGAACTTTAAGTGGCTCAAGGTTTTTACGAGCTAGAGCCAACTTGTTTGCATCATCCTCTTCCGTTTTCAAATCTTGAAGTGGAGCGATACGAAGGACATTGCCTTGACGCGTGTAACCCAACTTACGAGCACGCATCAAAACTACAAGTGCTTGGTCCCAAGGTACTTGACGAAGTTTCAAGCTGACGTTGCCCTTAACTTCATCAGAGATCACCATGTTCACGCCGCTTTCCTCAGTGATGAGGTTCAAAGCATCGCGGATATCCATGTTGCTTGTTTCAATCGAAATTTTCTTACCGTAGAATTTCGTGTTGCCCGCCAAAAACTCAGTCAGGTTTTGATTCGGAAGAACTTGTCCGTCGCCGCCGACATCAGTCACTTGCTCATGTTCAGCCACTGGTGTACTTGCAGTTCCTGCCGCCACGATCAAAAGATTGCTGCCTTCTGCTTGGACTGCTGGCTCAGAAACGCCTTCACGCATTTGAATTACGAAACGAGCTGTCGTAGAACCCGGGTTTTGGTAAGCATCAATCGCTCCCACTGCGCCACGAATATCACGTGTATTCAAGGAACGCTTCAAACGCTCTGGCAAAACGGCGTTTTCAACTTCAACGATATATTGGTGAAGATCTGTGTTGGAACGAGTCGTGTATGTTAATGGACGGTCCGCTTGAACGATGATAGTTCCACCATTGTCATTTGCTTTGAATTTCAAATCAGTGATAGTTGCCGGAGCGCCATTTGATGCCACGGGAACTGTCTCATGAGTTGGCTCTGGTGCTGCGGCTGGAACCTCAGGAGCTGGAGCTTGTGGAGCTGGCGCCGGAGTATCAATCGCTGTATTTGCAAAGGGATCTTCAGCTGGCACATCCGCTACTGGAGGAGTCTCAGGTTGTTCTGGTGCTGCTGGTTCTTGAGCAACTTGTTCAGAGCCACCACCAGACGCCTGATTGATTTCGTCTTCAATCGCAAGATCTTGATCGCCATTTGTAGATGGAGCATGCTCTTGAGCCGCTTGATCTTGAGCTTTGTCTTCGAATTCAGAGAATTCGTCTGAGCCTTCTGGTGCTTCGCTAGTTGCAGCGACTTCGGAGCCGTTATCAAGGCCTTCATCTAAAGAGAGATCGTCCTGAACGTGGCTGCTTGCACAAGCAGTCATGTTTGCAATCATTGCACTTACGATCAAAAGTCTAATGAATCCGTTCATTAGTTCCTCCTTGAAAAGTCATACCCCGACAGAGCAGGGTAAAAACGTTCTACTTTTTAAACTCAATCACGCGGGTTTCTTTAATCGCTTTGTCCTCGTCGTATTTAGTTTCTACGACGACAATCTCACCCTCGCGAATTGCCGAAACATATCCTTCGTTACGGCCAATTTTAGAATTCTTAATAATTGTATAAACAGTTCCATCTGGATCGCGAATCATGGCGCGCGGTCTGCCCACGTCCCATAGAATACCGACAATTTGCAGACGATCCAAATCCCAACGTTGCAATGGTTCTAATTGCTCCACGGGAACTTCTTTGCGTGATGACACGCGAATAACTCGGAACGGTTTGAACGGATCACGTTTTCCAGTTGGATCATAAACGTAATCATCCTTCGGCAAAACATCAGAGTTTGGAGCCGTCACTGCATCACCCATTTGCATGTCAGGTGGTGGAGGTGGAACAGTGGCGTCTTGATGTGGCGGTTGCACTGGCGGAGCAGCCGGTTGAGCTGTTTGCGCAGGCTGTCCTGGAGGCGGAGGTGGTGGTGGAACTTGCGGCTGTGCCGTCGTACCCGGAGCCGGAACTTGAGTGTTTTCCACTTCTTTCATGAACTCGGGTGGCAAATCGCCATTCGACGGTGCCGTTTGAGAATGAGCAGGGGCCATGAACTTCATACTCACCGCAAAGGCAAGCCAAAGTCCCAAGGAGGCCACTATAATGTAAGACACCATCCATCTTACAGATTTCACTGCTGCGTCTCCGTTTTTGGTTTTTCCGGCGCAAGTTTATAACCAACAACTTGCCCTTCAAACTTCAAAGGTCTTCCACCCTCTTGTTCCGTAATAACGATGTTTTTCACACGCGCCAATCGCTCTGAAGAAGATACTAAATAAACAAATTGCGCCAACTGAGCATAAGTACCTTCCAGTGTTACATCCACCGGAACTTCTTCAACCACTTCACGCTTGATATTTTCTCCCGGTTTCTTCTGTTTGATACTTACAGAGGCACCACGAGCAAAACCGTCGATCGCCTTATTAATATCAATAGAAAACAAAACTGTTGGAAGACGTTTTGAAATCTCTTGATACTGTTGGCTGAGGCGACCTAACTTTTCTTGCATTTCACGGACTTGTTTCAACGTCGCATCCGTGTCTTTTTTCTTAGCTTCTTCAGCAGAAACCTGCTGGCTCACTGATGCGATCTGTGCGTCAATTGATGAGCCATCGTCATACAACGTAAAGTAAAACACCGCGCCGACCAGAAGGCCGATCATCAGAGTTTTGCCATATGTGTATGTCGAAAGTGTATCGAAGATCTTATTCATTGCGGTCTCTCCAATACACAGCTGATCTCAAACTTCTTCAAACTGTTCCCGTCGACGATGACTTCAGTTGAACTCACCAAGTTCACATCCATCAAGAACACGCTCTTTGTGAGAGCTTCCAAAAATTGAGAGACCTCGTAATCGCTGACCGCCATTCCTTGCACAATCACCTTTTCAGGATTTAGCTGAACATTGGTCAACCACGCTTTTTCAGGAATCACCTGCTGCAAAAGATCCATCACGCGAATTTCACGACTGCGATCTTTAGAGATTTTATCCAAGGCTGCGATACGAGCCTCGATGATCGCTTCGTCTTCTTTAAACTTCTTAATTTCAGCAACTGATGCCGCCGCTTTCGCGTTGTAGTCCGTCAGCTCCTGAAGATTTTGCTGCATACTTGCAAGCTGCGCCAACTTACCTGGCACGTTTTGCTCTTGATAAGCATATAGAGCAACAGCCGGAAGCAAAATCACAACCAAACGTTTCAGAGCCTCTTTACGTGACTCCTCGCCGGAAATGAAGACGTCCTCAACACCGCCGCCACCGAATTGGGCGCCGATTGCTGCGCTACTGCCGACACCTGGAGACGCAAGATTGATTTTAATCATGTCGCATCCCCCGCTTCACGCATTGCCAGACCTGTAACCACTCCAGCAAAAGAGCTGATTTGTGCTAGATATTCCGGAGAGAACTTTTTCGGATTTGCCTTCACCTTTAAGAAAGGATTGAACGGCTCCATTGGAATACCTGTCACACGTGAAATAGTTTCAATAAGACCGGATGTCGAAGAGCTTCCGCCAGTGTAAAAACAACGATTCAAATTCAAACCGTTTGTTGTGGCGCTGAGGAAATCCAAGCTGCTGCGAATCTCTTCGGTAACTGCCTCGTTCGTAGCGCTGATCACGCTATGAACTTCATCTGGAACTTCGCGCTTAGAAACTGCACTTAACTTCAATGCTTCAGCTTCGGGGATTGTAACCCCCATCGCCTTATGTATCTCGTTCGTGTAGTTGGCACCGCCGACTGGAATGTCACGGCAGAAGATGACTTCGCCATGGTGAAGAACCACAAAGTTAGTGATGGACGCGCCGAAGTTGAAAATACCGATAGCTTCGCCAGGGAATTTTCCATGGTTTGCTTCAAAGGCATTGGCCAATGCAAAACCACTGACATCTAAGATGCTGCAATTATGACCGGTCATCTCTACGACTTGCGTATACTGAGTCACAAGTTCGTTTTGAGCAGCGATCAACAAAATATCCATTGCATCCGGTGTGGAGCTGGTCGCCAAGATATGGTGAGCCAAACTGATATTATTGATATCAAACGGAATGTACTGTTCAGCCTCGAAACGAATTTGATCGCGTACTAACTTGCGATCCATTTTTGGAATTGTGATTTTCTTAACGATAACCGCAGTTCCCCACATCGCTGTGGCGATATTTTTTCGTTTCGATTTCACTTCGGAGATAAGCTGTTGAATCGCGACACTCACAGAGGCGATGTCAACGATTTCACCACCGGAGACAGAGTTCGGAGGGGTTGGCGCGAAACCAAAAGAGAGAAGCTGGGCTCCCTTTCCGTTGAAGTCCATTTCCGCCAATTTAATAGAACTCGTGCCGATGTCGAGCCCGATGACTTTCTTCGATTTAAAAAACATTCCTAAGCTGCTTCCCCAGATGAACCAGATGTTTTAAAGACCAACGTCTTTAGACGCAAGTCTAACATATTAAAATTATTGTTGGTCCTGCCTAGAATGTCAAACAAGGGGTCTAGCTAAGACCAGGGAGAAACAGGTCCAGATACCACAATGCTATGGTCTGGCCACCGAACAGATAAAGAACTGCGCCAAGAGCCAGGTAGGGGCCGAAGGGAATCACAGTCTTTAGTCCAGCATTTTGTTTTCTAGCGGTGATAAGTCCGACGACACTTCCGATGATGGCCGATGACATGATTACAAACGGAATCGCCTTCCAACCAAGCAAAGCTCCGATCCAAGCAAGGAGTTTGATATCGCCCCCACCCATACCTTCTTGCTTCGTCATGAGGTAATAAACATAGGCCATACCCCACAAAAAACCCCCGCCCATCAATACACCATAAAATGCATCAAGGAATTCGCGCTGAGGATTCAAAGCCGCCCCTACCAAGCCGATCACGATACCTGAAAGAGTAAACTCATCCGGCAAAATCATGTGATCAAGATCAATGAACGTGCACACTACAAGGCCGAATGTGAAGAGGAGGTATTCAATCAAGCTCCAAGAAAGTCCCGCATAGTGGTAGCTCAGCATAAATAACACAGCCGTGATCAACTCCACCATTGGATAACGGAAAGAGAACTTGGCGCCACAATGACGGCATTTTCCACGCAAGATGAACCAGCTTAGAATTGGAATAAGGTCGTACCATTTAACTGGAGTCTTGCAGTTGTAACAGTGACTGCGTGGCTTTACGATGCTCTCTTCTCGAGGCAAGCGATAGATAACGACGTTAGCAAAGCTGCCGAAAACCGCGCCAAGAATAAAGAAACAGACGTAAAAATAAAGATCCAGATCAAACAATGTCTTTTCTCCTAAAGAAGAAATTTGTCAAAAGAACGTAAATAAGGAACCAGCCTGTCATGTGAGCTATCATCCAAGCCACATCATTATTCGTGAGACCCTTTTCCAAGAAATATGCGGATTTCCAATTCAGGCGGTACAAGTTCGGCACAATCCAATGTAGCGCTTTGACGGCTTGAATGAAGAACGCCTCCTTGCTTTTTTCAGCAAAGAACGCCAAATCACCGAGCCAGTGCCCCAACAGGAAAATCACTACTCCTGAACTCAAAGCCAGAACCGGACGAACTACTAAGCTGAGGCAAATAACCAGAGCTAGAATCACAGCGCTTTCAAACCAAAGACTGAGGCAAATCTGCGTGAAGGACAGCCACAAATTAGATTCTCCCCAAAGGCCCAATAAAGTCGCAAGCAGAAGACCTAAAGCGACTACGAGAAACGAATTCAAAGCCAGCACGCCAAAGATTTTACCCAAGATAAACTGGGCTCGACTCACAGGGCGCGAAAGAATCAACAAACAGGTTTGTTTTTCAACTTCCTTGGCAATCAGATAAGCTCCTGAAAAAAGAGAAATCCCCAACATAGAGATCTGCACCGCCAAGAAACCAAAATCCGCTAAGATCTTTCTTTGCTCTGCCAAAGACAGAGCTCCAAGCAAGAAACTCAGTGCAATCAAAACCACAGCTATAACGATCACCACAAAGAATACTTTTTCACGTAACATTTCACGCAATGTGGTCTTTGCAAGAGTCCAAACCTTAGACATTGCCAGCCTCCCTGTTCTTTTGAACTTGGAAAGCTTTTTCCAAACTTTGGAATTCAGACATAAACGCTGGCAAGCCGCCTTCGTACAAAATTTTGCCTTTATTCACTACTACAA
>JAGIAF010000105.1:0-6870 GCA_017745015.1 Bdellovibrio sp.
CTGATGACTTGCGTGAAGCTCCGGCTTTAGCATTGATTGAAAAATTCCTTTATTACGGTGCACGCGTACAAGCCGCTGATCCAATTGCATTGGAAGGCGCTAAGAAGCTTTTAGGCTTTGATAACCGCGTGTCTTTGTTCGATAGCTTCTATGACGCTCTTAAGGGCGCTGATGTATTGGTTATCGTCACAGAATGGCCGGAGTTCAAAGGCGCTGACTTCAATCAAGTGAAGTCGCTTTTGAAACGCCCGGTGATCTTTGACGGTCGTAACATCTTTACGCCAGCGGATATGGCGAAACAAGGTTTCGACTATATCAGTGTTGGTAAAGAGTCTGCATTTGGTCACCGTGCACCCGCACAGGTGCTTGCGACGAAGACTGAAAACAGCAACTGGATGAACTAGCCGAAGGGGAAGACGCAGTGCCTGGATCACAAACCCAAATATTTGATGGCACCAGTTCAGCTGTTTTCAAAAAACAGTCGGCTTTGGGACGTTATTCAAAAGTGACATTCTTCCGTCCAGAGAAGGGTTCTTTGCATGTCATCTATGACAGCGAAGCACCTTGGCTTGCCGGTATGATGAAGGAGCTCTTTGGAACTGTTCCTGAGTCTTTGACTCTCGAGCAAATCTATTGGGCTCTTCGTCGTATAAAACGCTCTTTGACTTTGCAAAGCTGGGCTCAGCAATTGGGACTGACTAAAAAGAAATATCTCGGTGGCGTGCGTGAGCATTTCTACTTTGATGAACCCTCTGGTCTGTTGCGCGAGCCGGAAATCTTGATGGCGTTGGTTGCAAAGTGTTTGTTTGAGAAATACACGCGCATCGAGACACGTATCGTAACTTTGCAATGTCTTAAAAATCTTAGAACTTCGTGGACGTTGGTGATCAAGATTCAAGGGCAACGTCCTGTGAACTTGATCTTTGATTCCTCATTCAGACTAAAGAAGTACCACTTGGAGCATTTTGAGAACGGTCTTCTTTTGCGTAAATTCAAATTTATCGAAGACCGAGTGATGGTCACTGTTCCCCAAGGGGAATGGACGACTCAGAAAAAATCATTGTCGATTTTCAGCCAAGCAGGTAACGAGATCAATTTTCAGATCACAGGGCGTACTCCAGCTGAAAAGCGTTTTGAAAAAGACGAAGAGACAATCAAGACAGCGGAAGCATCTCAGCTTGTACCGATGGAATTGAACTTCCATCCCTTCTGGCGTCCTTTGGGTCACACGACATTGCGTATTGGTCGCAGTCTATATGAGCTTTCAGCCACGGGTTGGAAAGCCCATAATCAAGGTGCAAATACAGCTCGCGCATTTATTTTCAATAATCCATTCTTCCGTAAGCAATTGGGTCTTTTTGCGGATCAGGGCATGCCGCCAATGTCCTTGGGTGTGACGTTGTTGGTGCCTAAGCATAAGATCGATGTCCTGCAGGTGATTTTGGAAAACTTGGCTGCAGCTCAAGGTTCTCAGAAGGAAAAATTCAGCCTTTTGAAGAATAACTGCAACCAGGGCATCGTGCGTGTCCTGACTCAAGCCGGAATCGAAGGCTTCGATTACAGTGGGTATCTGGAATTCAGCACTGTTTTGACTTACAGAAATCTCTTGTTGAATGCGCAGCATCCTGTTGAGGGCGTTCGCATCTATCCTCTTCCGAACACAATCTTGGAAGAGAACACGGTTCGGTCATGGATTCCTCATTTGCTTTACAGAAATAATAACGTCTCGCGCGAATTGCGCAGAGCTTTGCCGGTATTCCCTCGCGACATCCTCTTTATCAGGTGGAAACAGTTGGTCGCCTATGTTCAGGGGCTGGTGGGAGATCGTCATGTTGAACTTTAAGGTGTTAGTTCTTTCGGTATTGGGATTTTCCGGAGCGGCACAGGCGACTCCGGTTTATAAATACGTTTTGCAAGGCAATGATGTCATTGCTGATAAATGCGTGGATGATGGCGAGAAGATCGCAAGTAAAATCAATTTGTCCTTCTCGGCTCCGGCAACGGATGCGACGCAAATGCGTCTGCGCGTGAAAGCTTGTACCATTAAGTTAGGTCTTAAAAAGTTGAGCTTCAACTTCAATATCCCAGTAAAACTTTTGAACGAAGAGTTCCTTTTGGCTTTGCCAATGAACCACACTCAAAAAGTGGGCGAGAATGTTTGGGTGACTCGTGAAGTGAACAACAAGAACACAGCTGTGTTCTCGATTGCGCCAGCTTCCTTTGGTCAACAAGCAGATGGCGTGACGATGATTCGTTTCACTGTGGCTTTGGATCCTAAAGACCGCCGCAACCTTATGGATCTTACTCACGAGAAGTTCATGTGGTCAGGTCTTCATATCGTCTATAAAAAAGGTTTCTTAATGCCAAACGTAATTTTACATGGCGATTTGAAATTGGTGGAAGAGGAATAGTCGACAGATGCGTTTAGTTTTGATTCTTATTTTAGCAACAGCTTCTGTAAGCCAAGGTGCAACGACCTTGGAGTGGAGTTCTTTGCTCAGAAAAGTCTATGATCAAAACTCTGACCTTCAATCGTTGGTCAGAAGCAGGGATGCGGCTCAGTACCAAAGATCTGCAGTGAAGTCAGATTATATGCCTTCGCTTTTTGCGTTCGGTGACCGCACCCGCGAAGAGCAGGAGACTTCGCTTTTAAATAAGGATCTGACGACGGATACCTATGGTTTAAAAGCTTCCTGGAACCTCTTTAACGGTTTCTCTACTTACAACACAGTTCGTAAGTACAATTTTGAAGAAAGACAGGCAGAGTCGCAAATTCGCACGAAAATGGCGGATCTTCGCTATGACCTGCGCCGGGCTTACTTCCAGATGTTGATTTCTCAACGTGCTCAAAGAACGTGGAGTAAGCTATTGCGTCTGCAAACGGATCAATTGTCTGTTGTGCAGATCAAGTACAACAACGGGGGGGAAGCCCTTTGGTCGGTGGAACTTTCTAAAGCCAATGTGGAAGTGACTAAGGCGACAATTGAGTTGGAAGTGAATAACTTCAATACCGCTAAAAAGGACGTGGAAGTTCTTTTGGGCGAACCACTTCCAGAAGAGATCATTCTTAATGACGATATCGACTCGCAGTTGAAAATGAATGTGAAGGGTGAAGTCACTGACGCTCATCCGGACTTGATGTTTTTGCAAGATCAAGTCAATGAGGCTTGGGCAGATTCAGCGATTCAAAAAGCGGGATTCTCTCCGAACCTGCGTGCGAATTTGCAATGGGCCAAGGCCAAACCAGAAGACCAAGAGACAGTGAATGACAATCGCTTCAGCTTGACGTTGACGTTGCCACTTTTTGAAGGCTTCTCGACGATCAATCAAACGTCTCGCACTCGTGCGGTGGCCTTGTCTCGTGAGTTCACTTTGCGCGACAGCCGCCTGCGTTTGCTTAAGAATGTCGAGCAAGCACGTTCTTTGTTCGTTGCGAACTTGACGTACTTGCGTGCGAAAGAATTAGAAGTCAAAGCGACCAATATGTGGTCGGGAACAATTGAAAAACAATATCGCCTGGGTGTTCGTAAGTATTCTGACTGGGACCAGGCGCAAACAAAGATGATCACGAGCGAGAGAGATTACCTCAAATCTTTGCGTGACACCCTTGATAGCCGTATCACTTTGGAAAAAGCATTGGCTGTGACGGAGGCCTTGTGAAAAAACAATGGATAATTGTGGCGGTTCTATCGTTACTTGTAGCGGGATTTGTAGGTTACCGCGTAACGAACAAGACTGCGAAAACAGAGTGGAAACAGATCGAGCCAGTTGAAACTGAGTTGGTCGTGAAAGTTTCTGCCAACGGTTCAGTGACACCGCAGAATAAAGTGGTTGTCAGTACACCTATCGCAGGCCGTGTTGATAAGGTCTTGGTAGAAGAAGGCGCGAAGGTTCGTAAGGGCCAACAGCTTGCACTTTTATCATCTAGCGACCGTGTGGCGTTGATGGATTCTATCCATGACGGAGTAGACTCTGCAGAACGCACTCGCCTGCAAGAGATGTATCGTCCGACACCTATCTTGGCTCCAGCGACAGGGACCATCGTATTGCGCGCTGTGAATCAAGGTCAGACAGTGACTCAAGAGAGCACTTTGCTTCAGATCTCTGATAAATTGATCGTGATCTCTAAAGTGGATGAGACTGACATTGCCAAAGTTCATGTGGGTCAAGAAGTTGATATTTCTATCGATGCTTACTCTTCAGAGAAATACCCAGGCGTTGTAGATCGTATCGGTCAACAAAGTACTGTGACTAACAATGTAACGACTTACGATGTGTTCATTTCTCCGAAGGAGACGTTCCCGGATCGCATAAAGTCCGGTATGTCTTCAAATGTTGATTACATGATCTCTAAAAAAGAGAAAGCATTGGTTATTCCGTCTTGGTTGTCAGAAGGCCGCAAGAACACGAAAGTGGAATTGATGGTGGCAACTGCGGATGGTCCTGCAAAACGTGAAGTTCAATTGGGTGAATCCAACGGTGAGGCTGTAGAAGTCCTTAACGGTTTGAGCTTGAACGATCAAGTTATGTATAAGCCTGTAAGCTATGAAACTGAAACTAAAGGTGTTCCGTTCAACGTTATGGGCGGCAAGAAGAGATAATGAAGCCTTTAATCAGCGTGCGCAATCTTGTTAAAGAATACATCACCGACGTCGGTGATGGCGAACGCATTGAGGTGAAAGCTCTTGCCGGAGTGGACCTTGATATCTATCAAGGTGAGTTCGTGGCGATTATGGGACCTTCGGGTTCCGGTAAATCCACTTTGATGCAGATCCTAGGTTTGCTCGATCGTTCTACTGGTGGTCAGTACCTTCTGAATGGCCAAGACATTTCTAAAATGAACGATGATCAGACGGCGGAACTGCGTTCCCATCTGATTGGCTTCGTATTCCAGTTTTTCAATCTATTACCGCGTTCTACATGTATCGACAACGTGGCGTTGCCTATCATCTATTCTGGTGGCGAGAATCCTCAAGAAAGGGCCATTGAGCTCTTAAAGACTGTGGATTTAGGCCATCGTTTGACTCACAGACCTGGACAGCTTTCTGGGGGGCAGCAGCAGCGTGTGGCCATTGCCCGTGCTTTGGCTAACAATCCTAAGATTATCTTTGCCGATGAGCCGACGGGGAATATCTCTTCTCAGCAAACAGAAGAGGTTCTGAATCTTCTCGATGATCTCAATAAAAAAGGCGTGACGATTATTCTAGTGACCCATGAGCCTGAAGTGGCAAAGAAAGCCCGTCGTTTGATCACGGTCAAAGACGGTCTGGTGGTGGGCGATGATGTCTTGCAATCTCCTGTAATTCGCTGTGAATCTCCAGGCGAAATTCCACAAAAGCAAGCCGCGGATCCTTTTCATTGGAAGCGTTTGCGTGAAAGCTTGCGCATGGCTTGGGGTGCTTTGACTCTGAATCTGTTGCGTACAGCCTTAGCGACCTTGGGAGTGATGATTGGTATCGCGTCCTTCGTTGCGATGGTGGCAATCGGTGAGGGCGCGAAAAAAGCCGTCGGTGACATGATTTCTTCTTTGGGCACGAACATTTTAAATATTCGTGCTGTGAATCCACGCAGTGCCAAGGGAACAAGTGAGAACTTTAGAAAATTTGAAATGAATGACTTTGAGGCTCTTCAGCAGTTCTCAAAATCAATTCCGGCAATTAAAGCTGTCGATGCCCAAGTTTATGGGGATGCGACGATCTCTTATCAGAATAAGAACTCCATGACGGAAATGGTGGCGGCGACGCCGACTATTGAAGAAATGCAGAATTTCAAACCGGTGATGGGACGTTTCTTTACTGACGAAGAAAACCACATGCAGGCCCGGGTTGTCTTGGTGGGACAGACCGTAGCGCAGAATCTTTTCGGCGATCAAAACCCCGTGGGTTCTATGATTAAGATCAATCGCGCGGAATATCAGGTCATCGGTCTTTTGCCACGTAAAGGTGCGACCGCTTACAAGGATCGCGATGATATGATCATCGTGCCTTTGCGTACGGGTTTGAATCGCATCATGGGTCGAAGAACTCTGGGAGTTATGACCGTCGAAGCTCAAGATTCGGCTTCGATCAATCGTGCGCAATTGGTGGTGGATGATTGGATGTTCAATCAACGCCAGCTTAAGAGTGGCGAGCCAAAAAACTATGATATTCGCAATATGAACGATATCCAGCAACTTTATACGCAATCAACGGGAATCATTTCGTCCATGTTGAAAGCGATTTCGGTGGTAGCCCTTTTGGTGGGTGGTATCGGGATCATGAACGTGATGTTTGTTTCTGTTAAAGAAAGAACTCGCGAAGTGGGTTTAAGAAAAGCTATCGGGGGTAAGCGCACTGACATTCTCTCTCAGTTCTTGGTCGAGTCCGTGCTTATCGGCTTATTCGGTGGTGTTGTCGGAACTATCTTAGGTTATTTCTTATCAATCGCAGCGGCCGAGTGGTTGGATTGGGCGACATTGTTCTCGATGGGCTCAGTTGTTATCGCCTTTGCATTCTCATTCGTTGTTGGTTTGGTGTTTGGTCTATGGCCAGCCAAACAAGCTTCCGAGCTTTCTCCAATCGAAGCTCTTCGTTACGAATAGGTACGGACTTACTTTCCTTCAAAATTTAGACAAAAAAAAGGACTTCGGAAAAAACCGAAGTCCTTTTTTTTGACGCCTATTTGCTACCAAAAGTGTGTCCGTACCTAAAGGCCTAGCGAAGGCCTTTGATTTTAAGATCTTTAGCAGAAGGTGCACGTTGGTAATTGTCGTGGTACGCTGAGAGGGGTTGTACCGGAGTGTCTTTGCAGTACACGCCCATCTTGAAGTAAGGGCCTTTGTCGTCGTTGTAGCCGATCGGGCCTTTGTAGTCGACGATCCGTTCGCCATTT
>JAGIAF010000105.1:6880-10654 GCA_017745015.1 Bdellovibrio sp.
CTTTAAAGTCATTCCATTCGCCACGTTTGAAGTTTGGATCCGCGTAGAATGTAATTTCTGGGCCCGGTTTGCCGTGTTGGATTTTCTCGGCATTGTAGCGGCCCGTGATGTTTAAAGTCCCGTTGCCTCTCAAGCGGATCGCGATCGGTGGATTGCGGTCGCCATCACCGGGGTCTTGCTGATCATGCCATTGAGCGAAGACGCAAGAGTTTGTTGATTCCATCGGGAA
The DNA here is from genome assembly GCA_017745015.1 of Bdellovibrio sp. GTDB lineage: Bacteria > Bdellovibrionota > Bdellovibrionia > Bdellovibrionales > Bdellovibrionaceae > Bdellovibrio. The sequence goes on from JAGIAF010000105.1 coordinate 7,110, forward strand.
GTCTTCAGGCACTAGGAACGAAAGTGTGTACCAAGTGTCTTTGAACAGTGGCGCCCAGTAAGGATCGCGCAATTCAGAGCGAAAACCGCCTGAAACGTTTTCGTTTTGGCGCAGTTCAAAGCGGACTGCCTTGTGGCCAGAGCGAACCACGTCCTCTTGGATCACCGCAGAGTGATCTTGAGGGATACGTTTGATGTCCCAACCTTTGAAGTTACCTTCTTCAAAATCCGCGATGAACACGTCATCGGATTTAAAAAGGTTTTGGCCCATTGCAAAGGCATTCACGGAAACCAAAAATAAAAGAAGAAAGAAGATACGTGTCATGTCAGTGACCTTTCTTTAATTTTCTTAAGTAAGAATTGCGAGCTGCCTTCAGAGCCTTTCAAGTTCACCTCAAATGAGGGCCAAGTGGCTTGAAGTTGTGCCGTCATCTTTGATTTTAGAGTCTCGAGATCAAGATCTGAATCATAGATAACAGACATCAAACCTTCACCCGCCATGCGAGTGGCGCGCAGGTTTTGTTCGATATTCGCCATATACGGATAAACGATAGCTGGCGTTTTCGTATTAAGGATATTCATCATGGTGTTATAGCCAGCTAAGCTGATGGACAACGCCACTTGCGAAAGTTCCTCTTCAAAGTTGTGAAGGAACTTTTCAATGCGTAGGTTTGCTGCGGTTTGTGACAATGCTGCCAAAGTCTCTTTAAGTTCTGCTGAAGCATAAGGACCTGGAACCACTCTAAAAAGATATTCAGAGAAGTGCGGAACGGTTTTTAGAACAGCAAGAACCATTTCATCACCGACTACGCCGCCACCCATGCTGATCAGGATTTCTTTACGACGTTGCGTGTGCTTTTCGGATTTCGGTGTTTCAGTTACGAAGCCCGTATAGTGCATCTTTGCTGTCAATTCATTGGCAAGAGAGAATGTCTCTTCCAAGCGTACGATACGCTCGTCAGAGTGAACCAAAACCCAATCGTAATAGTCTTGAACCAGAGCTGCCATTTTTCTGTCGCGCTCTTTAGAATCTTTCTTTTCAACTAAGATATCGCGCACGGAAGTTGCCACTAGGATTTGTGGATTTACTTCGCGCAAAGCTTTGATCATTGCAACGACTTCCGGTTTGAACTTGTTACGGCCAAACGGGAAGAGTTCTGTGATAACTACATCAAACTTCTTAGACGCTACAAGGTCCTTGATAGATTTTTGGCGCAACTCAAAGATCTCTTCCGGAGATTTGACACCGGCAGGATCATAAAGACTCGAATCACTTTCCTTCATCAACAGCGGAGTTAGGAAGTGGTGGTGGAAGTCAGGGGCTTGAAGGGTCTTACCGACATCCGGGCCGCCTTGCACGAAGTGCACCTCAAAGTCTGCTGCCAAGGCATCACAAATAGCCAACGAGCGAGTCAAATGCCCGATGCCCAAAAGATGTTGGCAATAGAATAAAAGTGTCGGCTTATTGGCGCTCATCGATAAGGCTCCAACAAAGTTTGGCAGTTGTTGATCAAGCTTGAGCTGTCAAAGACGCGGGCCACTTTTTCACGAGCTGCTTTACCTAAAGAGCGCGCCTTTTCAGAATCGTTCAAGAGCAGTGTCAAAGCATTGGCAAGTTGAGTCGGGTCTTTTTCTTCAATCAAGATGCCGTCGGAGTCGTGGGAGATCAACTCAGGAATTCCAGAAACGTTTGTCGCAATAACTGGTAATTCCATGGCCATAGCTTCCGCCAATGTATTTGGAATACCGTCACGATCGCCACTTTCTGGAATTTTAGATCCGCAAATAAAGATACCGCCTTGATTCAAGCGCTCGATGATTTGCGGGTGAGTTGCCGTGTAGTGAAATTTGATTTCGTTTTGCAGACCCAATTGTTCAGTTAATGCTAGAAGATCTTTCTTAAGTTCTCCCGCACCGTAGATATCATAAGTAAACTGTTGGCCACGTGCCTTCAATGATTGAAGTGCGGCGAAGATCACGTCGTAGCCTTTCTTTTCAACGAGACGGCCGACACTGACAAAACGAGAAAGTTCTTGTGTATCATAAGATCTCTCGATCGTGGGTTTGAACGAATCTAAGTTGATGCCGTGGTAAACCTTGTTCACCTTGTGGGCCATGATACGAGGGAGGCGTTGCATGAACTCATAGTTATAGCTTGTGCAAGTCATAATGAATTGAGAGTCGTTAATACGCTCAACCAAGTCATTTTGCGAGATTGTGTAAATATCTTTGGCGTGAGCCGAAATTGAGTATTTCAAGCCAGCGACCTTGGACATGTACCAAGTCATTTCTGTTGGCGTGTGGGCGAAGTGAGAGTGCAAGTGATGGATCGGTGAAGTGCTTTTACCGAGATTCTTTTTGGAGATCAGCCAGCCAGCTTGAAGAAAGCGTTTAATTGGGCTGTCATCTTGTTGCAGCAAGGAACGAGTCGCTGCAATAGTCAGGTACTTCACATAGCGAACTGGGTGCATGGCAAAAGCACGCAAGTTTTCTTTGAAAACAGTGGCAGCTTCTTGCCAGATATATTCAGGGATGTAAGTGACGGGAGCTTTGATCAAAGCCACAATCGGTTGGCGTTCTGGCTCACGGGCTTTACGCATTGAAAGGATCTCGATCTTGAAACCTTTTTGCTCCAAAAGATAGATCTCTTGCGCGATGAACGTTTCGCTCACACGCGGGTAGCCTTTTAATACAAAACCAATTGCGGTGTTTCTCACAGAGTGCCCTCCACGAAGAGCTTACGGAATTCTGATAGGCCACGAGCTGCAAAGACGGGTGGTTTATCTTTTTTCTCTAGACGTTGAATGATCAACGACATCAATGATTCAGGGGATAGATTTTCTGGTGCTAGGAAGTCGCAAAGTTCTAATTTCTTGAAGACTTCAGCACGGATCAATTGTTCTTTACGAGGCTTTACACGCGGAAGGATGATAGGCTTAAGGCCCATCGTCACAAGTTCTGTCATCGTGTTGTAGCCGCCCATAGAAACGACAAGATCACTTTGGTTGAAGACAGTGAATGTGTCAGATACGAAGTCCTTAACGAAAAGCTGTGGAATCCCTTTTTGAATTTCTTGGGCTTCACGGACAGATTCTGGATTAGCAAAAGGACCCGCCAACACATAAGAGTTGAAAGGTAAATCCGTACCTTTTTCTGCGACCATCTGTGTGTAAAGCTTGAGGATGTCGTCGCCATCGCCGCCGCCACCAAGAGTGAGAGTCACAGTAGGTAGGCCATTGGAGAATGGCATTTTGAACGGACTGTGATTGAGGTTGTCGTCTGGATGAACGTATCCAACGTAAAGCAACTTCTTCGCAAGCTCTTGATCTAAACCGTATTCGCTCGCGAAATCGTAAACGTGTTTTTCGCCATAAATTAAAACGTAGTCGAAGAAACGGCGAAGAGCTGCGTCAGTATCGCGCTTCAACCATTCGTCGTTCACTGCTTCTTTTTCATCAAGGATGTCACGGAAGCCGCAGACGATTTTGCAGTTCTTCTGGTGAGCTCTTAAGTATTCCAATGTTGGCAGAAGTTCACGTTTTACGC
>JAGIAF010000106.1 GCA_017745015.1 Bdellovibrio sp.
ATTTTCCATCTCAGTGTTCGATCATCCAAATTGTTCTGATGAAAGAAACCACGGCGCCGCATTTGCGTAAGCCAGTGACTGATCTCTTGCTGTTCGCCATTCACAGCAAATGCTAAAATCAAGCGACTGACTTGATCGCGACTCATGCAACGCGGATTGGTGTCGAAAGTGTCGCCGTAAGGAGATCGTCTGAATACTCCTGACGAAATTTCCAGGTGCGTTTTGATTCTAGAAATCAACTCTTGGGATTTTGCTTGTTCTCCATTGAGGGCCAGTAACGTCGCTGCCAAACCTGTGCGATGAGCGGAGTCGCCATTGCTGCCGTCGGCTTGAACGTAAAGACCGTAAGAATCAATCATCAGAAAATTATCGGCGGTTAAAGCGTACTTTCACTAGGGGGTGTGCGACGAAACAAAGATGTTTCCTAAGCTATGCTTTTCTCGCAAGGGCATGGTCAGCGAAGCGCGAATGAAGTATTCGATCTCTTAAACAAAAAACAAGAGGTGAAATATGAAAGCACTGTTTGCGGCTTTGGGAGTTTTGTCAGTCAGCGTGGTGGCCATGGCGGAACCCGGTTTGACATGTAGTTCGAATGACTCAAAGCTCTCGTTTAATATTGTGGAGGCGAAAGATAAAACGCCAGTCTCATCGAAGCTATTCTATAGAACGGATGCACCTGAAGGTACGGATGGAGTGACTCATTCATTTGACTTTAAAAACAGTAAAACAAAAAAAGTGATTACTTATTCAAGCGCTGATGGCGAGTTTGTTGTTGTTTTCCAATCAGATAATAACGTGATTGCTGCGAAAGTGACTGCTGCATCAATGCATGGGAAAGCACAAGCTATGGTGGCAGGTGAAGCCAGCACGATGGATCTTGCCTGTGTCAGAGAATAGTTATACTTAAAAATGCTCACAATAAGAGCGATAAAGCGCCGTCAGCTCAAAGCTACGGCGTTTTTATTTTGTGATGCGCCAAGGCGTTTGGCCAGGTTCTTGTGCCCGCTTCCAGATGGGCATACACTATCAGCTTATGTCGCACTCAGAAGATGGAATCATAGTAAAAGGCGCTAAAGAGCATAACTTAAAGAATGTCAGCGTGACCATTCCTCGCAACAAGATCACGGTCTTCACCGGCTTGAGCGGCAGTGGTAAATCTTCGCTAGCGTTCGATACTGTCTATGCCGAAGGTCAACGCCGCTACGTTGAAAGTTTATCGGCGTATGCGCGAAACTTCCTTGAGCAACTTAAAAAGCCCGAAGTGGATTCCATCACGGGATTGTCGCCAGCAATTGCCATTGACCAAAAGTCAGTGAGCAACAATCCGCGTTCTACGGTGGGTACGGTAACCGAGATTTACGATTTCCTTCGCCTGCTTTACGCAAAAGTCGGCATTCCGGAATGTCCAACCCATCATATTCCTGTCAGCAGCCAAACTCCTCAGCAAATCATCGAAGAGGTTTACAAAAAAGGTAACGGGGCGAAGTTCTATGTCCTGGCACCCATGGCTTCGGGTAAAAAAGGGGAGTTCTTAGCAGAGTTCCAACGTTGGGCGAAGAAGGGTTTTGTTAAAGCTAAAGTCGACGGTAAGATGATTGAACTCGACAAAGCGACAAAGCTAGCGAAAACCAAAGCCCATGATATCGATCTGGTGGTCGATCAATTAATTCTGAAAGACTCCATGAAGCTGCGTCTTTCAGAGAGCATCAATACCGCATTGTCCATGGCAAATGGTCGCGTGATGATCGAAACACTCGATGGGGAACGAACAAACTATTCATTGCACTCCGCCTGCCCGCAGTGCGGTTACAGCTTCCCGGAAATTGAACCAAGAATGTTCAGTTTCAACAATCCGCGCGGTGCCTGCCAAACATGTAACGGCCTAGGCACGATTGACCTTGTTGAGGAAGAGCAATTTTCTGACGGTGAAGTGGGCGGCAAGAAACTTGATAAAGTCGTTTATAAGTACAAAGGCAAAAAAACTTCTGACGAAGATGAAGAAGAAGGCGAAGAGCTCGTCTTGCGCGATTGCCCTGATTGTCATGGCACGCGTTTACGTCCTGAAGCTTTGAATATTCGCGTAGGCGGTAAGACCATAGCTGAGCTGGCTGAAATGAGTTCGGCTGATCTTCGTGATTTTGTGAGCGGCATCAAATGGAAACCCAAAGACCAGATGATCGCCGAAAAAATCATCAAGCAAATCACAGATCGCTTGGATTATCTCATCCGCGTGGGGTGTTCGTATTTGTCTATGAGCCGTTCTTCGCGCACCTTATCCGGTGGAGAAGCTCAACGTATCCGTTTGGCAACTCAAGTGGGCTCAAGTCTTATTGGTGTCTTGTATGTGATGGACGAACCAAGTATTGGATTGCATCCTCGGGATCATCATCGCCTCTTGAATATTATTGGTGAATTAAAAGACCGCGGGAATACGATTCTTCTCGTGGAGCATGACGAAGATACGATTCGTTACGCTGACTTCGTCGTGGATCTAGGTCCTCGCGCAGGTCGCCTGGGTGGCGAGAAAATGGCCCAAGGAACTCCAGAGGAGTTGGAAAACAATCCAAACTCTTTGACGGGTAAATACCTTAAAGGTGAAATCCGTGTTCCAGTTCCAAGTGAACGTCGTAAAGGCAATGGCAGCTTCGTCGAATTGATTGGTGCTACAGGCAACAATTTGCAAAACGTAAATTTGAAAATCCCCTTGGGGACATTGACGGCGGTTACGGGTGTTTCGGGTTCTGGTAAGAGTACGCTCATCATCGATACGCTTTACAAAATCTTGGCTCAAAAGTTTTATAAGGCTTTGGCTGAACCAGCACCGTACAAAAAAATTGAAGGCTTGGATAAGATTGATAAGGTTATTGATATCAATCAGCGTCCCATCGGTCGTACGCCCCGCTCAACGCCCGCGACCTATGTGGGCTTGTTCCCGATGATTCGTGATTTGTTTGCAAATCTTCCGGATTCAAAGCTTCGAGGTTATGAACCAGGTCGCTTTAGTTTTAACGTCAAAGGTGGTCGTTGCGAAACCTGTATGGGACACGGCCAAATTCGCGTGGAGATGCACTTCCTAAGTGATGTCTTCGTGACTTGTGACGTTTGCCAAGGCAAACGCTACAACCGCGAAACTTTAAATATTAAATACAAATCAAAGTCCATCGCGGATGTTCTGGATATGAGCGTCGGGGAGGCTTTGGAATTTTTTAAAAACCATTCACAGATCTATCGCAAACTTGAAACGCTTCATCGCGTTGGTTTGGATTACATGACTCTGGGTCAAAGCTCGACAACGTTGTCAGGTGGTGAGGCTCAGCGAGTGAAGCTCTCTAAAGAGCTTTCTCGTCGCGGTACGGGTAAAACTTTATACATCCTCGATGAGCCGACAACGGGCTTGCACTTTGACGACGTTCGTAAGCTTGTCGAATTGCTTCAAGAACTAGCAGATCAAGGAAATACTGTTCTCGTGATCGAGCATGCCATGGAAGTCGTTAAGACTGCGGATCATGTCATTGATTTAGGACCCGATGGCGGTAAGCACGGCGGTCGTATTGTGGCCACTGGCACCCCGGAAGAAGTAACAAAAGTTAAGGAAAGCGAGACTGGAAAGTTCTTGAAAAAGATCCTTAAATAGGGATAGCTGGTGGGTATATGATGAAATACTTCACCGGCTCCATAATCGTTTCAATTATCGGTCTTATTGTCTCCTTCTTTATCGGCCAATACTATGGCGGCACGACGAGCGCCGCTTTAGAAGCTCTGTTTATTGCGGCCGTCTTGGCAGTTCTAGAAATTTCCCTGTCATTTGATAATGCCATCGTTAACGCCACCGTTTTGAAAGATATGACTCCGGTTTGGCGTCATCGTTTCCTAACGTGGGGTATGTTGATCGCAGTGTTCGGGATGCGCTTGGTATTCCCGTTGGCCATCGTCAGCTTCGTGGGTCATGTGAACCCATGGGAAGCATTGGTCATGGCGGCCTCTCGTCCCGATGAATATGCGAAGTTAATGTTGTCAGCACATTTAGAAGTGGCGGCCTTTGGTGGATCGTTCCTTTTGATGGTGGCGTTGAGCTACTTCTATGATGCCGAAAAAGTGGAACACTGGATTGGTTTCATTGAAAAACCAGTAGCCTTCTTGGGTCGCGTGGAAGCAATTGAAATCGCTGTAGCCTTGATCTTGTTGATCGTTGTCAGCCAATTTATGCCACAACAAGAAGAGTCCTATGCGTTCTTGAAAGCCGGTCTTGCCGGAGTGGTGACTTACGTTGTTGTCGATGGCATCGGCGCCTTTATGGAGGCCTCTGAAGATACGATGCACAACATTCACCGTGCGAGTGCGGCAAGTTTCTTATATTTAGAAGTTCTAGATGCTTCGTTCAGTTTCGACGGCGTTGTCGGTGCTTTTGCGATCACACACAACTTGTTCATCATCATGGTGGGCTTGAGTATCGGTGCCTTCTTCGTAAGAAGTTTGACGATCATGTTCGTTGAAAAAGAAGCCTTGGCGAAGTTTGCCTACCTTGAGCACGGCGCTTTCTATGCGATCGGTGTTTTGGCGATGGTGATGTTGTCCGCTCCATTCCTGCACATCCCTGAATGGGTGACAGGGCTGTCTGGTGCCGCAATCATTATTGCGTCGTTCCTGTTCTCTTTGAAGAAGGGTCCCACAGAATCTGCATAACTGAAGCGAGCAGAATAATCACAGCGCCGAAGCCTTGAAAGAGGTTCAGGCGCTCGCTCAGTAACAAGAATCCAAACAGCGCGGCAAAGGGCGATTCCAATAGGAAGATCATGCTGGCCGTCGCATCCGACAAAGTCTTCTGCGCGCGAATCTGAATTGAAAACGCGATAATGCTTGAACCCAATCCTAAAACTAAGACTCCCAGCCACGGCATCCAGGATGAAGATGTGACCGTGATATTATCTTGAGTTAACAGCAGGGGAGACAGCACCAAGAGTGCCCAAATAGATTGGAAATTGTTAAAGCGAAAGGCATTACCCACTTTGCTTGAAACTTTTCCGATATAGATAATATGGAAAGACGCTACAAACGCACAGGCAAGGGTCCACAGATCTCCAACATTCACGTGATCGACTTTTCCATCCATCAACATGAACGTTCCAAACAATGCAAAAATCGCCAGAGCATAGTTTTTTGCAGTGCTGGGTGTTTTGAAAATCACCGCATTGATGATGGGCACAAGGATGACGTAAAGGCTGGTGATGAATCCGCTCTTAGTCGCTGTGGTGTATTTTAAACCGATAGTCTGCAGTAACAGCAATCCACCCAAGAGAGCTCCCGCTGGGAACGCGCGCTTGAAGTCAGCCCAAGCTGTGCTTAAGCGAGGACCGCGCAAAACCAAATAAAGAATTTCACCTAAAGCGGAAGCGACAATGAAACGATAAACCAGAGTTTCAGTGGGAGTGAAGGAGCCAAGAGCCCAGACGGTAGCGATAAAGCCGAAGCCCCACAGGGCTCCAGCTAAGATCAATTCAAGGGCCGCACGATTTTTAGTCAAATGCTTCAGCCCAGATGCGAGACTTGTCGATACCATCAACTTCGATCAGCTGATGTTTTACTTCTTTGATCATGCCGCCGTTCCCACACATGTAGAATGTTGTGGGAACATTTTTGTAGTCAAATTCAGCAATGAAGTTTTGGATGTAGCCTTTTTTGCCAGTCCAAGAATCTTGAGGACGGCTCAAGACGAATTCGTATTTGAAATTTGGAAGTTCTTTTTCAAGAGCATCCAATTCTGGCTTGTAGTACATGTCTTTTTCAGAGCGAACGCCGAAGAGCATACGGTACTTCAAATTTGGATACTGCTCTTTTTTAGAGAGCAGATAGCAAATGTGTTGAGAAAGTCCGGTGCCTGTATTCAAGAATACGATTTGCTCTGTTGGTGGCTCTTGGAAGAAAACTTTTCCGAACGGGCCTGTGAAATTTAAAAGTTCACCGCCCTTCAGAGCCCACACAAACGTCGAGGCAATTCCGTTATCAACGAATTTGAAAAGAAGACGGAATCCATTTTTGATGCGGTCATCTGAGGCAATTGAGTAAGCACGTAGGACGGGTTTTGCTTCACCTTGAGGCACGTGAAGCATCACGAATTGGCCCGCTCGGTAGTTAAATTCTGCTGGAGTTTCAGTTTTGAGGACAAGCTCGCGGACCGTTGGAGTGTGGTCAATAATTTGCTCGACTCTCATGTGGTGTATTGTGCGTGCGGAAGACATAAAACTCCTTGTGAATTCAAGGAAAGCTATAATCCGAAAATCCCAGACAGTCCAACAATTTAGCTTGTTACAACAAGGAAGGCTCCCATAAAATAAAGCCTAGCGAGGTAATGACGTGAATAGTGCGCAGCATCTGGTTTTGACCCTTGGTTTGATTCTGGGATTTTCTGTACAAGCTCAAGAGATTCCTGATACTTCGGCCGCAGCTGAAGAAATTCCTGCCCCGCAGCAGTCCCTGCTCAAATCGGCAGCAACTAAGGATTATAATAAACCTTTGTATTTTGATCAGCTCGACAACGGCTTGTTGTTGCCGCCGATGGAGCTAGAATACGATCTTACATTGGAAAAAGGCCAGTCATTGAAAGTCGGTCCGGTCCTCTTGAATGACAAGACATTCAACTTCAGTTTGATACCTCTTGGAAAAACACATCCACAAATTTCAAAAGCACTGACCTCAAGTCAAAGTGGTCAGATGGCCCTCGTGATGACGTGGCCTCAAGCCTTGTTAAAGTATGGAACACTAGAGATGATTTCTCGTACGGGAAATGTGCTTTGGAAATACGACATCTCTGAATCAGCACAAAATTCATGGATAAATCAATTGCAGCAGTGGAGAACGGCGTTAGTTACAAACTCTGTTCCTGCCTCTCAGGTGGCTTCTTCGGGAATTTTTGGTTCGTCCTATGCGATCACCGACGTGAAATCATCAGGAGCGCCATTTGCAAATACGAAAGACACATTCCGCTTCTGTATCACGCAACAGGATGGTCGTAACTATTCTAAGATCTGTTCGCAGTGGTATGGCATCCAACGCGGCGAAGAGGCAATGAACTTAGCGCGTGTCCGTATTGATGCTGTAAATCCACGCGTCCTTTTCAATAACGAAGAAGCCAATCTTCATCAATCTCCTCCAGTGGCGGCGGATGGCCCGACGTCTTTCTTTGCGGAGTTGGCAAAAGGGGAGACTTACGAATTTATCGCGGCTCCGAATAAGCTTCAGTTGATGGATATTGCTGACACAGCAAATCCCAAAGTGATGCGTATTGTAGGTTACGATACACGTCCTCTTGGAAAATCTTTGATTTTGAATCCAGAGCAATACACGAAACTGACGAAAATGCTCGGCTTCGAAGACACGATCGGTGACCCTCGCAGATTCTGGGCGGCAGCTCTTAAAACAGACGAGCCGAAAGTTTACTTGCCTGGGCAAGGTGGCGGTATCTTTAAGCAACGCTTTGAGCTTTCAGAAATCCCACGTCGTCAATCTCGCGTGTATTTGAATAAGCATACACCGCCAGGAACTTATGTGGACGGTGTAAAACTTTTTGGTCGTAAGCAGCCGACAGCGGTTGTGACATCCTCTCAAAACTCAGTCGAGATGGATGATTCCGATCCAAGCTTGTTCATGTGGAGATTCAAAGCTACAGAGCGCGGCGAGATCAATCGTTCGTACTTGAATGTTGAGTTTGAAGGTAAGACTTATAAATCCTACTTTGAAATTTACAAAGGTTATCCTCGCGAATTGTCAGCGCGTCTCTCTATGGCGAAATCATCTTCTGATTTCATTTTCATGGGAGAGTTTGCTTACAACCAATGGTTTGAAGACCTATTCAGTTGGACAAACTACTATGTGTCGCGCCAACGCTGGGGTATCAGTTTGAAGTATTTCCGCTCGTTCAACGAGTTGAAAGTTTCTACAGACGGCAGAACAGCGCCGTTGGATGTTTTAACGGCGGACTTGAAGTATCGCTTCACTCCGGGTTTGTGGAATCGTGATGAGACCGTGGGTTTATTGGGCTCTTATCAAAACGTAAACTTCGACAAACTGAAAGCACCGATGCTTGGTGGCGGTATCTTCTGGGCGCGTTCGATGCCAAAAGTTTTCGATGATGTGTTCAACTTGGTTCCACTTTTCAAATATCCAAAATGGGTGGATGTGGAATTCATTTATTACTCAAGTTCATTGGATTCGAACGTGAAGTTGAATTCCTCCATGTCGTTGAACTTCCACGGCAAGGTTCTTTGGTCGCAAAGCCTCTTTGGAGAGGCGGGTTTTGGTATTAAGCGCTATGCCTTTACCGACACGAACCTGAACCAAAAAGCCGACCTCAATACTTTCTACGGCACTGTGGGTGTCGGTCTGAACTTCTAAGAGTCGTAATTACAGGGGAGAAGAAAGGCCCTTGATTTTCACCGCGCGAAGGACGAGATTGGCGCCATGTCTTTAAAGATCGTTTTTGTCTGTGCTTTGTTGCTGATGACGTTATCTATCGTCACGATGTAAATAGAAACTGCGCCAACAGCGCGGTGGTTATGTGATGATTTGGCTGAGGGGCTCCTGGCATCAACCACCACATAGATGGCGCAGTTTTTTAGAAATAAGCAAAAATACCGGCGCTAGATGCCAGGCCAGAAGCTGTTGTGTAACCATCCGTAACTGATTGGCGCTCATACACATAGCCAAAATCCATACGGAACCCTACCGAGCTTGAAGTGGGGAACCATTTCGCAAAAGGACCTACAAACACGTTGAAAAGATCTACCTTCGTGCCATTGCCGCGGTCTTCATTTCCAAATGCACCTGTTGCACCCAAACCAAAGAGGAAGGATTCGCCAGCCATATTGGGAGTAAAGTTGTAATCAGCCCAGCCGCCGACCTTCCAAGTGGTTTGAGTGACGTCATTGACGTGATTCATACGGTAGTCAATCAAGGGGCCTAATTCGAAAGTTCCCAAATTCCAGCCGAATTTTGCAGAAAGATTCAGGTAGGTTTCTGCTGTTGTATTGGCAGCATCAGATTTGGTATTCGTAAAAACGAAATTCAAACCTACAAGATACTTACGAGGAGTGGAGCCGATCTCTTCGCCGAAGTCGTCAGCAGACATCAAGTCATAAACGGCGCCGGGTTGAAGAGGGCCTGTGGACTCCACGATGGCAGAGTTGCCCTTAACTTTACGGACTTTGATTTTTTGCGCAAAAGCGGGGGCTGCCGTTATCGAAATGAGGGCAGCGATCATGATGATTTGTCTCATGTTGGTCATTTTCAAACCGATCTCCGGGGCTGTCAACGGTAAGTTGTCTCACAATGAGAAGGCCGCCATTTCTGCCATAAAGTTTGTTTAGGCCTAGACCGAAAAGTTTCATAGGGAATGAAAGGAGAAACGATGTCTTCAAAATGGGGAGATATACCCGCGTGGGCTTATGATTCCGCGCAGGCGTTGATGCAGACACTGAAGATCGTAGATCCTGTCACTTATGCACATTGTTGCCGAGTAGGTGAATTATCCCGTAAGCTCGCTCGAGATGCCGGGCTGAATGAGTACGAGCAAAAGCTCGCTGAGTTCGCAGGTCTTTTTCATGACATCGGTAAAATGGGTGTTTCTCAAGATATCATCGCAAAACCAGGTAAACTGGATCCGCGCGAGTTGGCGATTATGAAAAGCCATCCAGTGATGAGTGAAGAAATCGTGCAGCCGTTGGCAAAGCATGCGTTCTTTGCCGAGCTTCTTCCAGGCATTCGTGGTCATCACGAGCGCGTGGACGGTACGGGTTATCCGGATAAAATTCTCGGCGATGAAATTAATATTTTGGCGCGCGTAATCCTCGTTGTGGATACCTACGATGCCATGTCACAGACTCGTGCTTATCGTAAAGGTCTTCCAAACGAAGTGGTGTATGAAGAGTTGAAGCGTTGCTCAGGCACGCAGTTCGATTCACAGCTCGTGAAGATATTCTTGCAGGCGCATCCCACCTGGGATCGTCAACCAGGGGATGCCGAGACCGAGCATTTGCTTTTAAAGAAAATCGCATAGTTTGAGAATAAAAAAGCCCCGGTCTCCCGGGGCTTTGAATTTAAATCTATTTTTGCTTGTTCGTGCTTTCAAAGATCTTGTCAGCAGATTTTGCGACAAAGCCCGTATAGAACTTGCCGTTTTCCATCTTGTAGCGTTTTGCGAACTCATAATAACAGCCTGGAACGTTGTAAGTGCCGTCTGTGAACTGCACTGGGATCTCGGAAGCCATTGTCGAGCTTTGTTCTAGATAGTCCGCTGGTGTTCCTTTGACAAGACCGCCCGATTTATTCAAAACGTAGCCTTTGCTTTGGATGAAATCATTCAAAACGTGGATGTCGTTGAATTTTTTAAGCTTGTTAATATTCACTGTGAAGTGGTTAGGGCGGAAGCCATAGGCAGCAACCCAAGAAGCATATTCGCTTTCTTTCGCCAGTTCAGAATAAAGTTTGTAAGACATATCCCAGGGACGACCGCACATAGAAAAATCTTCGCTATCGATCACAGATTGCGGAATTGAATCTGCAAGTTTGTTCAATGTTTCACGAATGAACGGAGATACTTTTTCAAGTTCTAGTTCAGAGATGAAGAT
>JAGIAF010000107.1 GCA_017745015.1 Bdellovibrio sp.
AAATTCATCATCTTCGTCAGAACTCGCGTGCGTGCTGAGCGCGTGATGAAGGCTATGGAGCGTGCGAATATCGCGACGATCACTTTGCATGGTGAAAAAGACCAGGCAGACCGCGCTGAAGTGTTGAAAGCGTTCCGCGAAGACAAGTGCAAAATCATGATTGCAACCGATGTGAGCGCTCGTGGTATCGATATTCCAAACGTCACTCACGTGATCAATTACGACCTTCCAGAGAAGCCGGAGAATTACGTTCACCGTATCGGTCGTACCGGCCGTGGCTTCAATAAAGGTATCGCCGTATCGTTCTGCGCATCGGAAGAGAAAGAGCTTCTTTCCGACATCGAAAACATGCTGAAAAAAGAAATCGAAGAGATCAAAGTTAGTAAAGCTGACTACAAAATCATCGCCTCTCAGCCGGAGCAGGGCTTGGGCCTTGATGACCTATTGGCCAGTGAGGACGATAATTCAGCCAAGGCTCAACGCCAGAAGAAGTGGAAAAAGAAGTAGATTTCTCATTTGGCTTACTCGACTCGCTGTGTGGTGATGCAAGAAAGCACCAAATCTTGTAGTGAAAAAAGATACACTGTCGAGGTCTGCAACGAAGGTGAGCCTGCATGGTTGCAATTTCCTGCAGGCTGTTGGAAACTCTCTCTATAGTCTTAACACTTTCTATAGAGAGAATTTTATGAGCATTTCACAAGTTCCTTTTATTACATTGAACCGTTTTGAACCTGGTTTCCGCGATGAGTTCTTGAGCGGCGTTGCATCTCTTTTCGATAAAACTCAATTCGTTGGTGGTCCGATCGTAGCTGAGATGGAAGCCAACTTGGCGAAATACACAAAATCTAAACATGCGATCGGTTGTGCGAACGGTACAGACGCAATCCAAATCGCTCTTCGCGCAGTGGGTGTTGAAAAGAACGATAAAGTTCTAGTTCCAGATATGACTTTCTGGGCAACTTTTGAAGCAGTAGTTAACGTGGGTGCAAACCCTGTCACTGTTGACGTAAACAAAGAGTCTTGCCACTGGGATCTAGCGACTTTCAAAAAAGCGGTTGAAACTTACAAACCAAAAGCGGCGATCATGGTTCACCTTTACGGTTGGGTGACTCCTGATACTATGGAAATCAGAAAATTCGCAAAAGACGCTGGCGTTCTTTTGATCGAAGACGGTGCACAATGCTTCGGTACTGAAATCGAAGGCCAATCTGTTCTTGGAACAGCTTTGATCTCTACGACAAGCTTCTATCCAGCAAAAGTTTTGGGTGCTTCTGGTGATGCGGGCGCGATCTTCACAGCTAATGATGAATACGCGAAAAACTGCCGCACTTTGATCAACCACGGTCGTACAGATCACTATTCTCACGGTATGATCGGTTGGAATTCTCGTATCGGTGCTTATGAGTCATTGTTCTTGAACATGTCTTTGAAGCACATCGACGCTCGTATCGAAAGCCGTATGAAAGCGGTTAAGTTCTACTCTGAAGCTTTGCAAGGTCTTCCATTCCAAGTGAAACGTGCAAGCTCTAAAGTTAAAGAAAATGGTTACTGCCAAGTTGGTATGATCGATCCGTCTTTGCGTCCAGCATTGATCGAAACTTTGAAGAAAGCCAACGTCGGTTATGGTACAATTTATCCAGGAGCAATGAGCTTGCAATCTGGTGCAGCAGCGCACTTGGCTGGTAAAATCGATAACGGTAACGCGCACTACGTATCTCAAGCTGTATTGAATCTTCCGTGCTTTGCATACATCACGACGGATGAACTTCAGTACGTTGTTGATACAGTTAAAAAACACTTCTAATTTACTGAACTTTTTTGAACGTTCTTTATGGGGAGTTGCCGAAAGGCATCTCCCTTTTTTTTTACTTTCTTGCTAGCGTTTTTCCTTAGACAAAGGATGTCTATGGGAAAGCTTAAAGCGGTTTTTCTTATTGTGCTCTTGCTGTCAGGGATGGCGGCAGAGGCCTCTAGAAAACAATTTGTGGGTGTGTGGGAGCATATTTCCGGTGATCCTATCTGGGCCCGCCTAGAGATCGATAAGCACATGAATGTTCGCGCCTATCGCTTTTGTGGCGCGATCGCCTGCGATCTCCCGATGCGTTTTCGTGTGAAGACTTATGGGCGTAGTCGCTTTTCTCTCAATCACACTCTCGCCAAGGGCTGGATCTATGATACGGGCGAGCAGTTCGTCGCCAATGAGTATTTCGAAATTCAAGGAAACAAGTTAGTTTTGCGGGAGTATCAAAGGTACTTAGAACCCAACGGCAGAGCTGATCAGACACATCGAATGAAATTTGAACTTAGTCATTAGCAGCGACTTGGAAGCAATTGAAATACGAAGATAAACTGAAAGATGGCCCCAATGATAACAAACGCGTGAAAGATCTCGTGATAACCGAAAACTCGCGGCCACAGAGAGGGTTTTCTAAATGCGTAAGACAATGCTCCGATGCTATAGGCAACTCCACCAAGCACGAGGCATATCATCGCGGGCGTATTCACCGCTGCCTTTACGTCACTCCAGAAGGGCACAACGATCCAGCCAGCAATTAAATACAGAATGGCGCTGACCCACTTAGGACAGTTCACCCAGAATAATGATTGAAGAATACCAAACAGACAAACTGACCAAGTCAGAATCAGAAACTTAATTCCCGACTCAGGCGGCATGCCAATTAAAGCTAGGGGAGTGCCAGTGCCTGCAATCATCAAATAGATCGAGCAGTGATCAAGACGTTTCATCCACTGGCGATATTGCGGATTCCAATTCGGTAAGTGATATAAGGAGCTAATGCCAAAAAGCGTGATCAGGCAAATAGAGTAAATCAAAAGCGCGACAAATTCGCGAAGAGACTTAGAGGTCGCAACGACAACCGTGCTTGCACCCATTGAAAAGAAGAAGGCCGCAAGGTGAGAATATCCACGCAAGAGAGGTTTAGCAGGTGGGCGTGGAATGAAGGCTTTGCTCAATTGAGATCCTCTTCACTGAATTCAAAGCTAAAATCCATCGGACCAAAAATATCTTGATGAGCAGCCAGCACAATTCTGCGCAGACGAGAAAACTGCTTGCGCGCAAAGCGACGGGTCAATGTTATCTGCTTCATAAATTGCTCCTTTTACCTAAACATTATACGGTGATATTTGAAGTAGTGCAAAATTACTTGATGTTTAGAGTAATTGCTTAATGATTTTTTGAGCACTTGTCTGATAACAACGCTGGGGTTTTTGCTCTAGGAGCGATGATGTCACTCCAATCGGTCAATTGATTTGTAGATCTGATCAAAAATGAGAATTCAGGAATGCTCGAAATCGCTCTGCGCGTGAATGAAGTAGATTAGGCGCCTATAAACAAAATTTGTTTTCATTTCGAGACGACGACACAATAGAATTTAAATATGCGCTGGTTAGTGTCTCTGTTGGTTCTTTTTTTAGTCTCTTGCCAAACAGGTCAAACGGGGAATGGATAGTTGAACCTTCTTGGCAATTCTATTTCCCGATGTCTGCGTATACATATGAAGCTACAAAAGATATGCGCTGTCCTGACATGAGTTACTATGTGCAAAAATTTATAAATGTATCTGAGTGCTATGAAAGACGGGCCGACAATGATTCTTTGAAGAAGTCGCGGGAGATGTTGGAAATGTTGCGAGTTCGCTATGAGAGTGGGCCGACTTGCATTAGATCGCGAGACTATCAGGTCATTAAAAAGTATCAGGAACTTATTAATAAGAAGCTAGAAATCGTAAAGGGCAGCTGATGCCCTTTTTTCAATTGTCTCTTGCCTTGCCGCGACGCATGATGCTATCTTAAATTCTCTTTTCGTACGGACAGGTGGCCGAGTGGTTGAAGGCGCACGCCTGGAACGCGTGTGTAGGTCAAAAGCCTACCGAGAGTTCGAATCTCTCCCTGTCCGCCAATTTCATTTCTAACTGACACCGCAAGTTCGGTTCTACGGTTCTCCATTTCATAAGAGTTTTCCGTAATTTTAGAATCTCAGGAAGTTTGGATAAAGGGTTCTACGGATCTACTGTGGGTTCACAAGCTGAACCTTATTTCTGCGATTCCAATATTCTTGCGATAGAGGCTTCAAATTCTTTAGCAAAATCCTCAGCAACTCTTCCTTTCATAAAGGCAGGGTTGGTGATGGTTTCCATCATTCTTTCAGGAGACAATTCCAAGCCATACCATTTAACACCCTCTGCATCTACATGTGACCACTGAGGGCCCATGTCTTTAAAGCCCATGCCTTGATACATGATGACGCCTTCTGCGGTGTTATAGGTGTAAAGGCGCTGTGCTTGGGTATTGAACTGTGCAGGGCGATCCGAGCTGAATACGCCGCTAAAGAGTTCCAACAAGATAGCAGAGTAACCGACACGGCGTTGTCCAGACGCTTTGGAGATCGCGAATTTCACGGGTTCAAAGATTTGTCCTGTGTAAATAGCAAAAGGCTTTGTGGTATCGGCGTGCATGTAGTTTTTTAAAGCGTCAGCAACTGTTGGACTCATAGCTGATTTGCCATCATGTACATAGTCCACTAATCCCGGGCGCGGAAGTTCGTAGTGAGTACCAAAGAACTCTTCCATAGGTAAGACTTCTAAGTTCGTCGTAAATGAAACATCCTTAGTGCCAAGTGATGAAGATTTCGAAGGCAGGAAGCGAGTGTCCAAATCATTGAGACGCTCTTCCCAACGACTTGTCTTCGCATTGAAGTATCGATACTGAGCATATGTCGAACGCGTGTAACCGATGCTGCCAACAATTTCTCCAGGAAGATTGTCGCCAGTGGCGTTTTTGACAACGACATAATCAGTTTTTGTGAGTGCAGAGTAAGCTTTGGCAATAAGCTGATCGATGAAATCAGGAGTCCAATTTCTGCGACCATACTGACCTAGAGAGAACTTAAGAACATCACCCAAGCTCGAATCAAGCTGTTGTTTGCCTGCGAGATTTGCTCGTTCCATCGCAATAGACAAGTATTCAAAATTATGATCGCGAAGAGTACCAGCGTCTGCAATTTCACTGAAAATACGCTTTCGAAGTTCGCGTCGGCTCCAGCCATTCTCCTCAGATAATTTATCAAGTTCGGTCAAAACCTGCTTTGGCAATCCGGGGTGAGTTTTGATTTCGTGTTTTTCAATGAAGAAGGGGCCACGGCGATACGTGGTTTTTTCATAGTAAGTGGTGCTGTAAATATCAGCGCCATTAACGCGACCGACGTAGTTGGAAATTGGAATTCTTTCGACGTTGGCAGGCGCAGATGTTTGATCTGTAAAATAGAGCTGGGATTTTGACTTAGATTTCTTTGAAAAAATCGAGCGCTGAACTTGCTGTAGTTCCTTCGTTAATGCAGCCACATCTGGAATCTCATTGGGCTGAAGATCACGCGTTCGGGCTTCACGCCAGAGCAATTGATACTTCGTGTGTGCCGGGCGGGAGATTGCCTCAGTAAAGACATTTCCACAAGCCATAGGACTGGCTTCCGCCGTGCACGCTAAGATGAGCGTAAAGACGCTCACCAAGTGTCTAAACTTTTGACAGGAAGTCGCTATTGCCATTGTTTTAACCTCTTTTGAGTCTAAAACAGACTCTAGTTTTTAGAGGTTGCAAGGCCCATGCTGGGGACTAGGCGCGAGGCTTCGCTCCAGCAGCAAAGAATGCTTGGGCTACCAGGCTTTCGATCAACCCTTTGCCTTCGTCTTTATGGTCTTCAGTTCCATAGCACAGCATACCTCCAGCAATGAGGGCTTGGATCGCAGTCGCTGCTAGTTGAGGGTTTGCGCAAGTGAAAAAACCAGCACTCTTGCCTGCCGTGAGGAGTGCGGCAATGCGGTCATTGCCTGCTTCTACGGCCGTCGTGTTGAGTGCGCGATTTTGTTTTGTATTCACGCAAGAGCAGACAAACGAAAGCCAAACTTGTGCATGCACGCGTGAAAAATCAACCCATTTAAAACACGAACGCACATACGCTTCGAGCATTTTGTCAGGAGTTTTCGCATTCGACATCGCATCGATTGCGAATCGCTGAAAAAGAAGTCGCACATACTTGATAGCAAAAATGCGAAGCTCTGTAGGGTCTTTGAAATAGTGAAGCAGAGCAGTTCTTGAGAGGTCAGTATCACGAGCGATCATCTGCATCGAGACCTGATCCCACCCTTTTTTTGCGTAAAGTTTTAAGGCGCTTTCTAAAATTAAAAAGGCCTTGCGCTTGGCTTTAGGGTCATCCATGCGCAAATAAATTTCGCTAAAAACCGTATAAGTCAGGTCATCTTTAGGGATTCTCATATATCAATATAATGATGAAAAACAGGCACTTACAACGGTATTTCGACAAGCCATTTAGATATTTTTGCGCATCGCATTGCGGGTGGATATATTAGGCGCAACTTAAAAACAAAGCGGCAAAGCCGCAAGGAGAAGAAAATGAAAACGTCAGTAGTTTCTTTAGCCCTGGTATTTGGAACTTCATTTGCTCAAGCGGCAAAGTCCTGTTTGGTTGCGACAAACCCATCTCAAGCAACTATTAAATCTCTTTCTTCATCAGGTTCAGTGACTAACAGTGAAAATGCATGGGATGTAAAAGCTGTCTTGGAAGATGCGATCCCTGCGGGTCCTGATAGTGATGAGGTTCCAGCGAGACTTACTTTGAAAGCAAAGTCGAAATCTATGGAGTTCAATACAATCGCAGTTCATTTTCCTGAGCTAGGCAAAGGTACTTATATCGTTGAGTGCGATGGCGGAGCTGCACAAGTGGATCCGGTAGCTAATGGTTACAGTATCAATTCAAGATCGCTTCAAGGTTCGATCGGTGGTGAATCGGAGTGCGGTGAATCCGAAGCAGTTATCGCTCTTAAAAATGTAAATTTCAAAAACTCAGTTTGCGAAGAATAGTAAATCGTTTTTTTAGTCCCATTTGTATTTAAAAAATAAAGGCATTTTGCCAAAACAAAATTATTTAAGGAGTATTTATGAAAAGTCTATTGGTTGTTCTTATTTCTTTGGTTGCTACTCAAGGTTTTGCTTACACAACGGCTCTAACTGATATTACTTGCCGCCAGGCTGTTGGTAACGCGATCTACAGTTTCGGAATCAGTTCTGGTGAAGCAACACCAAACAGCTACGAAGGTCGCACTATTCCTGGAAAAAAGATTTTCATCACGAAAGAAGAAAATGGTGACAGCAAGTTGATCACCGCTGTTGTAACTCAAGAAGTTGAAACTGGCACATCTTACAAAAGAAAATTCGCAAATGAGTTCGTGCAAGTTGTGGTCTCAGATCGTCTGACTGGTTCTCTAGTTATTGCCGACAACAACTACGGCGTAGGTGTATTGGCTTTTGGCAATATGACTTGCCAAAAACACAGCACAATATCTTTCAACGAGTAATCGTTGATTATTCAGTCACCGAGGTTTAGGCTCTCGGTGACTTTGTCGGTTTATTTCAAGTCCTTAAAATATCCATCGAAAAATAAATTGCTCGGTTTACGCATTTTCCAATTCGGATCCAAGCGATCCATAATCAATGAATAGGCAAAACCCAACGAGTACATAGAAATTTCCCCATCACAATTAGCTAAAAATTAGCAGTTTTTCCGAGTTTAAACTTGTAAGTACTTGATTTTACTATGTTTCGATTTGGAGCCAGGGCTGGATAGCTGGCGGGCCGTTTTCAAAACAGACGAGACTTCTTAAACGACCGAATCGGCGCTTGGTGCATCCGAGTTCATGATTTTCTTTTTATCTGTGGCTGGTGGTTGGCCAAAGAGCCGGCGATATTCGCGGTTGAATTGAGTCACACTTTCGTAGCCGACTTGGATCGCACTTGTTGCTGCATCTAGATTTTGTGTGATCATCAGGCGTCGGGCCTCGTGCAGACGCAAATGCTTTTGATATTGAATAGGACTCATTGTTGTAACCTCTGAAAAATGGCGATGGAAAGTTGAAACGCCCATATGTGCCATTTTTGCCAAGTCTTCTATTGAAAGCTTCTTTTGAAAGTTTTCACGAATCCAACTAACGGCTTTGCTGACGCGATTGGTTTGCGAACCGAACTGAGCAAACTGGCGTAAGCGATCTCCGCTCGGACCTGATAAGAGACGATAAAAAATTTCTCTTTGAAGAAGGGGAGCCATAATTGAGATGTCTTTATTTTCCGAAGCCAAGGTTGCTAGTCTTAAAATAGGATCTAACAAGCTCGCGGTTACTGGGCGTATCGCAATGGCTGGTTCAGAATGCTCTACTGGAGTTCCAGAAATTTCCATTTCAGCAATAATTGAACGAAGGATCTCAAGATCCAAGCGAATGGCAATTCCGATATAGGGAACTTTGGGGCTGGCTTTTGCAATTGAGATGATCGTAGGCATTTCGATACAGCTGATGAAGTAATTATTTTGGTCATAATGGATAAAATCTTTGCCGATCAAAACTTTTTTGCGACCACGCACGCAAATGCATAAACTGGGTTCGTAAATATGCGCCATTGGCGCGACGGGAGCCGTGGTCATCGCCATGCTTAACCAAGGAATGGCAGTCACGTGAGTGCCAGTGCTTGTGTAGTAGTCAGCGATAACTTTTTCCAAGCGTTCGCGAATAGCCTCAAGCTCTTCTTTTGGAGATAATTTGGCAACTCTTCCCATGTTCAGGTCCTCATGTATTTCTAAATACTATCACAAAAATACAGGATTGAGAAACGCCTCTATGATAAGAATTTTCTATGCCGAGAGAATTAGGCAATAAGTGGATAGAATCAGGCTCACCCTATTCTTGAGCCCTCAATTATATTGAGTAAGCAGAAAGAAGGAGTTTTTATGTCGCTTAATAAATATATCACATTGGGAAAATCAGGCTTACGCGTAAGTCCTTTGGCTTTAGGAACGATGACCTTTGGTGAGGACCTTGGTTGGGGCTCTAGCGTTGAGGAATCGACTCAAATTTTAGATCGCTATATTGAACTGGGTGGAAACTTTTTAGATACCGCAAACTTCTATACCAAGAGTCACTCCGAAAAAATTATCGGCGATCATGTTGGTCGCCATAAATCTCGTCGCGATCGCTTGGTTATTGCTACAAAATTCAGTGGCAATTTGTACCCTGGTGATCCAAATGGTGGTGGTTCGAGTCGTAAATCTATTATCGAGCAGGCAGAAAGTTCTCTTCGTCGCTTACAAACAGATTATATCGATCTTTACTGGCTTCATAACTGGGATATCAATACACCTATCGAAGAAACGATGCGCGCCTTGGACGATCTTGTACGCGATGGCAAGGTTCGTTACGTTGGCGTTTCTGATACTCCCGCATGGAAGATTGCTCAAGCCAATATGATTTCTTATTTCCGTGGCTGGAGTTCCTTTATTGGGATGCAGGTGGAGTATTCATTGCTAGAGAGAAGTATCGAGCAGGAACTTGTTCCGTTGGCTAAGGAATTTGATATTGGCATTACTCCATGGTCGCCATTGAAAAGTGGAGTCTTAAGCGGAAAATACAATCGCAAAAACGCCGGCCAACAAACTACGGATCGCGCAGCCTTTGTTGAAGGTATATGGACTGAAAAAACTTATCAGATTATCGATGAGCTTGAAGCTATCGCGAAAAAGCATGATAGCACGCCAGCGCGTATTGCCTTGGCTTGGGTTCGCCAGCAACCTGGAGTGACATCAACAATCATTGGGGCTCGCCGAATGTCACAGCTCGAAGATAATTTAAAATCTTTGGAGATCAATTTGACTAGCGATGACTTGAATCGCCTGGAAACTTTGACGAAACCTCAGTTTGGATTTCCTCAGAGTATGCAGCCCATGTTTCCCGCAATCCACAACGGCGGAACTTCAGTGAACGGGGTGGCTGCCGAGCTTTCTCCGTTTGTCATCGGTAAAGACGATAAACCTTATTAGTAAAGTTAAGAAGGCCAGCCTAAGTGGCTGGCCGATGTTCCTATGTCTTACTTAAAATAATATGGGTAGCATCTTCCGTGTGAGCTTTCTCCGTCACGGAGAATCCTAATTTAGGCATATCTATACCAGTTAGTAAGCTTTCCCCAGAGCCCAGAAAGACGGGGCTGTAGACTAAGTGCAACTCATCAATCAATCCTGCCTTCAAGTACTCGCGAATCACCTGCGTGCCACCACCAATACGGATGTCTTTGCCTTTAGCAGCATCCTTCGCTTGTTTTAGAGCAGATTCGATTCCGTCAGTCACAAAATAGAAAGTCGTTCCACCTTCCATAACTAGAGGTTCGCGTTTGTGATGAGTTAATACAAAAACTGGGACGTGATAGGGAGGATTGTCGCCCCACCAACCACGCCATTCATCATTTGGCCAAGGACCACGGATGGGGGCGAACATATTTCTTCCCATAATCCAGGCGCCAACATTTCCGAAAGATCTTTCTGCGAAAGTGTTATCAATGCCTTCGACGCCGTTCTTATCGCCATACATGTTTTGAAAGACTTTGGTTTTAAAGAACCACGTGTGAAGCTCATGACCTCGCAAGCCGAGGGGATTTTCTAAACTTTGATTAGGGCCTGCTCCGAAGCCATCAAGGGATACAGAAAATGCGGCGACTTTTACTTTGCTC
>JAGIAF010000108.1 GCA_017745015.1 Bdellovibrio sp.
GGTATTATTCGCTTGGAGAAGGTTGACCCAGAACTTCATATTCCTGAGAACATCGAAGAGATTTTAAGTACGACGGCCTTCAGTGTTCCTACATTTGATGTAGCGAAAAAAGATGGCAAGCCCAATATAGTTGGTGAGTCTGATGCCGCTCCTGCTGCAGGTGGTGGGGGTCAAGAGACTGAATTCTTGAAACGTAAAGTAAATCAGTTGGCGTCAGAGGTGAATGCACTTAAGCATGAAAACTCAGTGCTAAAAGATAAGCTCGCGCAAATTAAGAAGATCGCGTAGTTCAGAGCGCTCTCTATGTCTTATAATAAGACGTAGAGAGTTTCTCGTGAAAATAGAGCTCCACAAAGATTTCAGGTCATCCTGAAAGATCAATAATCTGTCTATGGTTTAGACAAAACAACCTTATGTCTAAACCCCTCCTAGTCGTCTCCGATAAGCCTCATGTAGCTCGTGAGGTGTACGATGGCATCGTTGAAATTCAACGTGATTGCACTATTGATCCTGATTTCTTCTGTAGCAAATGCCCAGAAGCTTACATCCAGTTCGGAAAGTGGCGAAACTGACTTCTGGCTTTCGGTGACTCGCGCTCTTGATCCTTCTGCATTGTCAGTTCAAGATATTTTCACTTCTGTTCCTAGTAGTCAGAACTATAAAGATATCAGTCCTGAGTGTGATCCAAAGTTTTTCGAAGACAGTGTTTTGGCGAAAAAGAAAAATACACCGGAATACTTTAAGGCTCTGAAAGAGTACTTTAGTGAATGTCAGTTAGAACTTTCGCAAAGATCCCCAAAGGGTGCGTTGAGTTTGGCGCGCATGGCTTTGGATGAATACTATTTCTTGCAACATCCGCAGGTTAAAAAGTTTGTTATTACTTTGAACAACGGAACGAAGGTTCCGGCGATCATGGCGTTGAAGCAAGATCCTACGCCACGTCCCTTGGTGATTCTGAAGTGCGGAGTTTTCTGTGGCGCGACCCAGTCGCCAATGATGAAGAACTATCTGATCCAACTTTTTGATCAAGCTCCCTTCAATGTTGTTCTTTTAGCGAATCAAACCGGCATGGATTATCTATATGCAAATTCATCTCTGTCTCTTGGAGGTTGGGGAGAAGGATTTGAATCACTTCAAGTCGGTAAATGGTTGCGTGAAAAATGGGAGTATCGTGAACGTATTTCCAGCGTGCATTTAATGGGCATGAGCTTGGGTGGGAATGCGGCAGTCTTTGGAGCCTCTTATAATGACCTTTATCCGATGGAAGATGGGAAGAAGGTTTTCAGTTCTGTAGTGGCCATTTGCCCGGTGATGACTTTGAAACCGACCTTAGAGGTTCTTTATAATGATAACACTGTTGGGACCGTATTTACGGAGATGACGAAGAGTCAGTTTCGTGGGGCTCGTGATCACTTGACGGATATTCCTGATCTTTTAACGGATGATAAATTTCCTAAGAAGAGCGGAATGCCTGATTATTTAGGTAGTCTTGCATCGACATCGCTTCAGCGACGTGGCATTGCGAGTACGCCTGCTTCATACTTTAAGAATAATAACTTCTGGAACCTCACTCATCGTATCGAGACTCCGATGCTGGTGTGGGCGTCTAAGGACGATATCGTTGTCAGCAATAAGTTGAATGCTCAAGTAATGGAGAAGGATGAATACTATCAGAATGCTCCTAATGTTGCGGTGTTGAATTTAAATTATGGCAGTCATTGTGCATTCTCTTCTGCCTATGGTTATCAAGCGGCATCCGTGGTGTTACGAACTTTCGTTCTGGCGCATAGTCCTGAATTCGTAGATCACTATAAGCGTGTTGAAGTTCCTTGGACCTTTGGTTTTAGCAAGCTGAATTCTATCTTTGTTCATGTGGGGCAAACTTGGAAGTTTGAGGCGAAATCTGATAAGGCGAAGGTGACTTTCCGTATTTTCAACTGGCGTGCAACAGATGCTTGCTTTGTCGAGGGCCCATGGGGTGAAACGGGTAAGTGTGTGAATGAGCGCTCCTACGATATCCCAATAGCTTCATTAAAAGTTTTCGGTGGACGTATTCCTCGTAATGAAGTTGAAGCTCAAGTGTTGACTCGTGAGTTTAACAGCAAAGTCGAGTTCCTGTCGAAGGGACAGCCTCTGAATGGAACGAGTAACTCTGAATTTGTGATGAGTGCCCGTAATCTTTGGGAATAAAAAAAGGCGCAGTACTTAACTGCGCCTTCATTCGGGTGCTAGTTTCTATTGGATGTTTGATAAAGCTCTTCGTAAAGCATCTTCATCTTTTACACCAACAAAGACCAACTCAGCACGACGATCTTGTCGCATGCTTCCCGTCGTATCTTCTGAACCTCTGCCTACCGCCACAACTTTAGAGGAGTCAAGACCGCCACGTTGTAGGCTGCTTGCTACTGAGTCCGCTCTTCTTTGAGCAAGACGTTCGTTGGCTGCGGCGCTACCAGATGAATCTGTGTAACCGCGAACTTCGACTCTTTCATAGAGATCTTTATTATCCTCAAGAACTTTTGCTACACGGTTGAGACGTTGTTGCTCTTGGTTTGTCAGAGCGTAACGTGATGTTGAGAAGTTGATTGGCGTTGAGCCAGAGATCAAACTTGTCATTGCCACGTCATTAAGAATTGGTTGTGGAGCTTGTGCCACTGGACGAGCCGGCGCAACAGATTCCACGACCATATCTTCTTCAACCATCTCGTTTGCCGCAGTTGATTTTACAGAAGTTTTATACGCCGTTGGATTCCAACCGATTTGCAAGTCGATGAGGTACATCATGACCAAACCTGTTGTATTACTTGTTAAGGCCTGTGCACGACCACCCACACGAGCTAACCATGCCGGTGACATATTAAACTCTTTAAGGAGTTGCAAACCTGTGAACTGAGCATCCCCTTGTGAAGATGAGTAGTTCACCCCTTGATTGAAGAACTGATTGAAGATCACACCCATTTGCCAGCGATTATCGGTACGATAACGAGCGGCGAATTCGCCGACGCCTTCAGTACTTGCTGTATCTATGGCAGAGTCATGAGTGAATTGTTGATTATTGAATCCGTAACCTAGGTCGAAGACCCAAGGACTCGCGAGATACCAGGATCCGATTAGCTTCATTGTGGCTGGTGTACCTTCCACGTTTTGATTCGTGTCGTAACCTGTGTAACCACCACCGGCACCGATAAATGGAAGCACTCCCTCTGGAGCCTTGTCGATGGCTTCACGGCCAAATTGAAGAGTACTCGAAGTCGCTGATTGATCACTTTGAGCTTGGGCAATCGCACTAGCGCAGATTATCGCGGCGATGATGTACTTTTTCATATGAGTCTCCTTTTTTTTGCATCTTCAGTATCTACGCGAAAATGCGGACGTCAATTTTTTGAGCCGCGAAAAACGTGAGTTGTGTAAGCAATCAAGAGCGTTCAAATCCTTGGTAGAGGATTTGCCGCTTGGGTTTGCAGGAGTACACCAGTCTAAAATGGGGAAGCCACGACTTCTCATTACGGAAAGTTTAAGGATGGGCACAAAGATTTCGGTAATGGGTGAGCAGTGCTTGCTCAATCGGAGCGCGATCTTCTTCATCAACAATATAGATACCGACAGCCTCATTTACTTTTTTCGGTGAAACAAAACCCCAAATGATTTCGGGAGCAAAGAAGTCATCTGCATTTGCTCGGTAAGTTAAGCGTTGATCGCGGGTGGGTTGGTTTGAATCATAGACCCAGAAATCGATGTCACCATTGCTCAGTTGCTCAAAGCGCTTCACGAGGACAACGTGTTGGGCGATGCGAGTAGGCCGAAGGATGATCATCGTTAATAAGTTTTGGCGCAAGTTTTTTACTAGAGTGTCTTTTGTCTGGCGATTTCGTCTGTCACTGCGCGCGCCCGTACCGATAACATATTTAAGATTCTTAGAAAACTTGTGAAAGCGTTGGGTTTGATAAAATTCAATTTCGCTGCGGAAGTTTCGATTCACTAAGTGATTCGCAGGCAAGTATTGATCAATTCCATCCATGAGTGTGCTCATAAGACCGTGGTGCGACTCAAGGTGATCGTCTTCATTGTTAAAGACCTTAAGTGGCTTCAGAGGCATTTCAGAGACGCGGGAGGAGCCGGGGCTAGAGAAGGGAATGGATCCGCGGATCATGTTTAAGAGCTCTTGCGTAAGGCCGGGTTGTGACGGCATGGGGGTGTTCCAACGCGCGAGATAGAAGAAGAGTCTTTGGGAACGAGAAAGAGACCAGCAAGCTGCGATATCGTAAACGCCAACATTGAAGGGCCAGTTGACGACCGCTTGATGATAAAAGCTGGAAAACTGACTGTTGTCGATACGACGATAGATTTCTTTTGCAGAGACTTGGCTGCAGGGGAGATTTTTAACAAGGGAGTCGGAAACGACTTTTTCAGCGAAAGCCAAAGGAGTCACCAAGAGCGACAGAACAATGAGTGCAGTTTTTTTCATGGGCTGGATGTAGCAGAGGCCCATTTGAAAATCGCGTTAAGCTTTTTTCATTGAGGGTTCGTAACAAATAAAAAAGCCGCAAAGGAAAACTCTGCGGCTTTGAAATACTGTGCGGCTGAATTATTTTTTTGCGACAAGTTTCAAAGTCAATTCGAACTCGTCATTGATGATTTTATCGGCAGTTAACTCTTTGAAGAAGTTGCCGGAACCGTACTTAAGACCCCATTTAGTGCGGTCAACTTTTACTAGAGCTTCGCCAGTCATAACGCCTTTATCCGTCGTGATTTTTGCCGGGAATTCAATCGGTGCAGTTTTACCGATCATAGTTAGTTCACCTTTAACAGTTACTTCATCTTTAGTTTTTGGCGTCACGCTAACGATTTTGAATGTTGATACGGGGTATTTCGCAACATCAAAGAAGTCAGTAGCAGAAAGGTGACCCACCAATTTCTTTTGATAGTCAGGGCTGTCTTTAAGATCTTCATTAGTGATTGTCGCCATGTCGATATTGATTTGGCCACCAGTCACTTTACCTTTTTTATCAACTTGAACTTCGCCATCTTTTACTGCGATGCCACCAGTGTGTGCAGAACCAGCTTTTTTAGTGCCCTTCCATGCAACAGAACTCGCTTGAGCATCGATTTTGTAAACGTCTGCTGCGAAAGCTGCAGAACCAACTACTAGAATAAGAGCGGCGATCATAGACTTCATCATTGTACTTCTCCTTGATGTATTAATGAGCCCTTAAACTATTTCGCAATTAGATTTGTTACGCAATATTTAGGCGGAAAATTAATACCTAAATCCAAAGATAAAAACTTATCGAGAAAATGAGAAAAGGTACGGACCCCGAGGTGTGTCCGTACCTTTTACGGTCGCTATTTTGATTTCGCCATATTGAAGGCATTGAGAATGAAGGCGTATTCTTCCGCTTGTTCCCATAGATGGTCAAAACGTCCAGATACCCCGAAGTGTCCTGCACCCATATTCGTTTTAAAAATAAGTGCATTATCATTTGTTTTTAGCTCACGAAGTTTAGCTACCCATTTGGCTGGTTCCCAATAGGTCACGCGAGGATCGTTAAGGCCGCAGGTGACGAAGAGGTGAGGATAGTCTTTCTTGTCCACGTTGTCGTAAGGGGAGTAGCTCTTCATGTAGTTGTAATACTTTTTGTCAGCGGGATTTCCCCACTCTTTGTATTCGATTTGTGTGAGCGGTAAATCTTTATCGAACATGGTATTAATCACGTCTACGAAGGGAACATGGGCGGCAATTGCAGTGAAAAGGTCAGGACGCATATTCATGCATGCTCCCATTAGCATACCACCGGCGCTGCCACCACAAGCAGCGAGCTTGTCTTTGGCAATCCATTTGTTCTTAACAAGATAATCACCGCAAGCATTGAAATCGAGGAAGGTATTTTTCTTTTTTAAGAATTTTCCGTCTTCATACCAAGCGCGGCCCATTTCGGAGCCGCCACGAGGATGAGCCAATGCATAGACAAAGCCGCGATCAATCAATCGATATACGTCGCGACGAGCAGGGAAGGCATCTGGAATGATGGCGCCATAGGATCCATATCCATAAAGGTAACCTGGAGCTTTGCCATTTTGTTTGAACCCTTTACGATAAACCAATGTCAGAGGAACTTTCGCACCGTCGTGGGACTTCACAAAGACGCGCTTGCAAACGTAGTTCGACTTTTTATGTCCCTTCACCTCTTTTGTTTTAAGGACCTTGGATTTGCGAGTGATCATATTGTATTCGATCACTGAATCTGGAGTGATCGGAGATGAGTAATTTAATCTAACAACATTGGTTTTGAACTCACGATTGCCTGCGCCGACGCCGACGTCGTAAGCCGCATCATCAAAGGCAACGAGGTGGTCTTTTTTCTTTACGATATCGTAGATGCGGATTTGCGGCAGTCCATTTTGACGTTCATTCAGCACGAGGAAATCAGCAAACACAGTCGCTGATGACTTGTAGATCTTCTCTGAACCAGCAATGATGGTTTTCCAGTTTTTACGAGCCGGTTTATCAATGGAAGTAGTCATGATTTGATAATTGGCCGCTTTGTAGTCTGTATGAATCCAGAACTCGTTTTCGCGATCCATGACATCGTAAAGGATGCCGTCTTTACGAGGCTCGATACATTGAAACTTGCCATGAGGATCGTTGGCGCGCAGGAACCAGACTTCACTTGTCACTTTCCCGCCGGTGTGAATATAGATGAAATCTTTCGAAGGTGTCTCATAGAGATGAACAAAGAACTGTGAATCCTTTTCCTCGAAAACCATCACGTCAGTTGTAGGATCGGCTCCCAACGTATGGCGGAAGACCTTGTGCGGACGAAGGTTGGCATCAAGTACCACATAGAAAAGAGTTTTATTGTCGTGAGCCCAAACGCACTGACCATAAGTATTCGTAATTGTGTCAGGAAGAGTTTTTTTGGATTTCAAATCTTTGAAGTGAATCGCATAGCGTTCAGAGCCGTCGAAGTCTACGGCATAAGCTAAAAGATTCTCATTGGGTGCAATTTCCAATGAGTTGAGCATAAAGTACTTTTTGCCTTTGGCAAGGATGTTGCCATCGAAATAGGCTTCCTCACGGCCGCCTTTGCGGGGTTTGCGCATATGGATCGCATACTGCTTACCTTTTTTAAACTTACTTGAGTAAAGATAATTTCCTTCAGGAGCTGGGACTGTTGAGTCATTCTCTTTGATTCTGGATTTCATTTCTTTAAAGAGTTTGTTTTTCAAAGTCGTTAACGGCTTCATGTGATTTTCGAAGTATTTATTTTCAGCATGAAGGTAGGGCATTGTTTCGGGGTGTTCACGGTCGCGCATCCAGAAATAGTCGTCAATACGGACGTCATTGTGATTATTGAATTTCTGAGGATGTTTTGCTGCTTTAGGTGCGGGAAGAGATTTCATGAAGCGGCCTTTCTATGTCATTAAAATCTGGTTTATTTAACGACGGAAAAGTCCTGCTGTCTATCACCTAGTGATTCCTTTTGATACACCAAAAGAAGCTTCGCATTTGTGCAGGTCCAGAATGAAAGACCGATAAAAAAGTCATTCCATGGTCTTGTGAAGTCTGTGAGATGTTTCCCGAAAAGCTTTCTAGGTAAACGGAGCAGGTCCATGGGAATGAGAATTAATACAAATATTGCCTCTATTAATGCCCAACGCAGTTTGATGGGCAATCAGAGAATTTTAAATGATTCCATGGCAAAGTTAGCATCGGGAAGTCGTATTAATAAGGCCGCGGACGACGCTGCTGGTTTGGCGATTTCTGAAAGAATGAAGGCGCAAATTCGCTCGGCTGCGCAGGCACAAAGAAATGCAAACGACGGTATTTCAATGATTCAAACTGCCGAAGGTGGATTGAATGAGATTAGCAATATCGTGGTGCGTTTGCGTGAGTTGGGAATCCAAGCCGCCTCCGACACCATTGGTGAAACAGAACGCGGCATGCTTAACAAAGAAGTGGTGCAGTTGCGCGATGAGATTGATCGTATTTCAAACTCTACCACGTGGGGATCTACGAAGCTTTTGGATGGCTCAGGTGGGAAGTTTGATTTCCAAATTGGTATCGGCAATAGCCCGGATGTAGATCGTATCAGCTTCGACGCCGGCTCTAATTCGGCCACATTGAGATCCCTGGGGCTGTCCGGGCTTTCTTTTGATTCCAAAGATTCGGCTCGCCAAGCATTAGCAAAACTCGATGATGCGCAGACAAGTATCAATGGCACTCGAGCTTATATGGGTGCATTGCAGAACCGTCTGACATCGACTTCGGATAACCTAGGTGTAATGCAGGAGAATTTATCAGCGGCGAACAGCCGTATTCGCGATACTGATATTGCTGCGGCCTCTAGTGAACTGACTCGAAGTAATATTCTGATGCAGGCGTCTACGTCTGTACTTGCACAAGCTAATCAAGCCAATCAATTGGCATTGAAACTGATCGGATAGCGATTTCATCCCACTCTTAACAAAAAGAAGTGGGGTTTTCTTGTCTTAATACAAGAGATCCCTCCATTCATTAATTCCTGGAAATGAAATACTATAGTTGTTGAGGAGGTGACGATGATCGACTCAGCAGAACTTTTAAAACGTAAAAGTCACTCGGTAAAAAAAGGCTTAACTCCGGAACAGATCGAAGAATATCTGTCGGCATTGAAGGGGTGGGCCTACGAAGACAATCACATTGTGAAAGCCTTTAGCTTTCAAGATTATTATGAGACTTTGGCTTTCGTAAACGCCATCGCCTTTGTGATCAATGCCGAGAATCACCATCCGGACTTGTTGGTGAGCTATAATCGCTGTGTTGTGATGTTTAACACTCACTCCGTCAACGAGGGACGTGGCGGTATTTCAGAAAATGATTTTATCTGTGCGGCAAAGATTGATGCTTTGGCGGGGCAAAACTTTGCCCCTGTAGCGCACTAAGGATTAAATACCAAAACAAGATAGATGAAGAAGACCACCATATGCACGGCACCTTCTAAGAGGGTCGTGCGGCGGTTTGAAAATGTCAGAGTGCTCAATACCAGAGTTACCGCTAACAAGGTCATCTCTGTCGGCTTAAGGCCCAGAATCACCGTTTGTTTTGTAAATACGCCGATGGCAAGAACCACAGGAACCGTTAAACCCACCGTTGAAGTGGCGGCACCCAAGCACAAGTTGATGGCACGTTGGAGATCATTGCGGGCTACAGCACGCAATGCGCTGATGCCTTCTGGTGCAAATACAATGGCAGCGATGACCACACCGCCTAGGGCCGCCGGTAAACCTAATGATCCAATTCCGTAATCGAGAATTTTTGCGAGTCCTTTGGAAAGAAGAACGATCGGCAAAATGTTGGCTAGCAACAAAACGATATGTTTATAAAGTTCTTTTTTTGCAACGGGGGCGGCATCAGAAGCTGGCACTGCTAAAGCCACAGTTTCTTCATTGGTATGGATATAAAAAGCTTTGTGTCGTCCTGTCTGGGTGATAAGGAAGACACCATAAAGCACCACGGTGAAAACCGAAAATGCAATGGCTTGCATTGGAGTGAGTGTTCCGCCTGTGGATGAAGTTGTGAAGTTCGGCAAAATCAGGGCGCTTGTTGTAAGTGGAATAAGAACAGCTAAATAGGAAGCTGCACCTTGTAAGTTATAGGACTGCTCACGATGTTTGAATCCTCCGATGAAGAGACCAAGTCCCACGACACCATTGAGAACGATCATAAGAACGGCAAACATAGTATCTCGCCCCAGAGTCGGTGCTTCTTTGGCTCCCAACATCACCGCTGCGACAAGTGCAACTTCTATGATCACAATAGAAAGAGTAAGAACCAACGTGCCTTTGGGCTCA
Source organism: Bdellovibrio sp. (assembly GCA_017745015.1). GTDB lineage: Bacteria > Bdellovibrionota > Bdellovibrionia > Bdellovibrionales > Bdellovibrionaceae > Bdellovibrio. The sequence goes on from JAGIAF010000108.1 coordinate 9,832, forward strand.
CCCAACATCACTGCGAGTTCTTCTGCCTCATGGACCACACCGAAGGCCGATAAAAGAATCACAGAGAAAAGCCAAAGGAACAGCACGGTCAAGACGACCGGAGAACTAAGGTCTTCGAGCCATGTGGAAAGAAATAAAACGAAGCATAAAACAGTGGCCCAGGAGATCGTTAAACGAAGTGTGTTATTCATGTTGTCTACTCTAGATAATTAAGCAGTGACGTCAAGGGATCGAGGTAAAATTCTTAAAAACTTTTGCAATACTTGAGCATCGTGGGGAGCTTTGACCTTAAGATCGTTATCGAAGTAGATGTAGATATCCCGCGGGATCTTTTTGATCTTATCATCTGTTAGCTTCAGAGCATCGGAAGGTTCAGATCCTGCGGACCACGAAAGTATTCGATCCGCCCACCATTTCAGCATTTCAGGCTGATAGCCGCTGACATAGAATTCTTCATCGCCATGAAGTCGCAAATAGACGAAGTCCGCGGTGATATCTTCAAAGTAAGGATATCTGCCCGCCGTATCGGCAAGAACCAACGCGATATTGTATTTGCGA
>JAGIAF010000109.1:0-4819 GCA_017745015.1 Bdellovibrio sp.
GTGGAGGACATTGAAGGAGCCCTATGAAGACTCTTAATTTTGGCTTAGCGCTGGTCCTTGCAGCGACAAGCCTACCGGCATTTGCCCAGCAAGCCCTAACGACGCCCAAAGGTGTTTACCAGCACCGTCAAGATCCCCAGCAGATCACAGTCGTTAACAATGGTTTAGCGGCTTTGAAACTTCGTTTAGATATGATCGAAGGAGCTAAGAAGTCCATCGAGATGGAATACTTCATTTATAGCATCGATACAGCCGGTCGTTTGATCACCCAGGCTCTGATTCGTAAAGCCAAACAAGGTGTAAAAGTTCGTGTGATCGTTGATACCTCTTTGCCAATTTTTGAGTTGAACAAATACTATGCCGCCGTCTTAAAAGAGGCGGGAATCGAAGTTCACTATTATAACGAAGCTCTTTTGATTCAAGTCGTGTCTACGCAGTTCCGCAGTCACCGTAAAAGTTTGATCGTAGATAGCGAACAAGCCATTACTGGCGGGCGCAATATCGCAGACGAGTATTTTGATTTGAGTCCGGAGTACAACTTTATGGACACGGATATGCATGTGCGGGGATCTATCGTCCGTGATATGCGCACCAGCTTTGAGGAGTTCTGGACATCTGCGATCACGAAGCCAGCACCTCTGGTGAAGTTGCCACAGCCAGAAGATTTTGCCGGCCTGACAGCGGCAAATATGAAAGATCCTAAAGCGCTTCACGACAAAGACGTGCGTTTAAGTGTGTCCCGTTATAAATCAGCGGTGAATAACTTCCTCAATGGTATGAAGAAGGCTCGTGCCTTTACAATTTCTACGGATGAGGACCGCAAGCATCTTATTGACATTCATACGTACGGTGCAAGCTACTTGGAGCAACAAGTTTCTGATACATGTCGCGATACTATTTATGCATCGGACTTCCCAGGAATGGGTGAGAAGACTCGTGTGTTGCGTGGTCAACTTGCTGAAGAAGCAAAGCGCGCAAAACACGAAATCTATATCGAATCACCTTATTTTGTGATCAAGAAACAGCAGTCCGATGTATTGCAAGATATGTTGGATCGTGGCGTGCGTATCAATGTTTTGACGAATAGCTTGTATTCTACAGATGCATTCTATACTCAAGCGGTGTTCGATACTCGTATCGGTCTTTGGACAAGAGCCGGTGTTCAAGTATGGATGCACAGTGGAGAGCGTGATCCGCAACACTATCCAGCCATTGCTGAAGTCGCGCATGCGCGCTGGGGAACTCACTCGAAGCGCGGTGTAATCGATGATAAAACAACGATCGTGGGTACTTTCAATATGGATCCACGCTCAACAAATATTAATGCTGAGATGGCTTTGATCTGTCGTGACAGTGTGGTTTTGGCTGATGCTGTTCGTAACGACATCAAAGCGCGTATGGCTTATGGAATTAAGTTGGATCGCAATGGTTTTAATGCCGACGGGCAGCCAGTTCGTAAAGAGGCTCCGTTGTCCAAAAAGGTTTTGTTCTGGATGACGTTGCCACTTGCCAACGTTTTGGACTTCTTGCTTTAAAAATGGAAAAAGGGGCGCAGATCCTTGCGCCCCTTTTGAGAGTCTAATATTTCGGTTCTGATTATTTACAAAGAGAGCTGCCGGAAGTACCTGCAACGATCTTCGCATAAGATCCACTTGTAGATCTCAACACCGACCAGTAACGGGCGCCACCTTGCCACGAGCTGCTGACTTTACCTGCCATACGACCATCGCGACCCACCCAGCGATTCAGGATACGAATACCGCAAGCAAGATTCTGATAAGGGTCGTGCAAGTCTGAAGATGTTTTAAATCCGCAGCCATAAGCATTGCCTGACTCAATAGAAATTTGGAACAATCCACGACTTACAACTTTATTGCCGCTGCTATCAGCGAAGCTTTCCGTGTAAGTGCTGTTTGTGTTGAAATTGCTCTCGTACTTGATCATCCAGGACATCAAGTAAGCCCAAAATTCTTTTCTTTCTTTGTAAGAGAAAGTTTTGTATTTAGGGCAGAACGTAGCATAGTCCGCTGGAATCACATCCAACATGTCAGCACCCAGCGTATCTAGTTTTTGATCGACGTAAGTAGACCAAGCTTTACCATTTGAATTCGCAGCTTCCCACAGCGGTGCGATTTCGCGGCTGCCGGTAGACGGCGTTGTTGGCGTTGGAGAAGGCGTCGGTGTAGGAGTTGGAGTTGTTGGCGACGTGCTAGATGAACTGTTGGAATCCTCTTTAGGAGGAGCTTTGGCCATAGCACAAGCAGTGTTGGCTGTAGCGATTGTAAGACCTGCGATTAAAAAGATTGTTGTGAGCTTTGTATTCATCATACCGAGTTCTTCGGTATGAAAAATTAGAGACTTTATTGTTTGCGAAAGTGTCTAAAATCTAGCAATTAGAGTTTTAGGAAAGTGACTGAGCTTTTGACATTTTATGTAAACTACTGGTTTTTACCCATAAAAAAAGGCGCTGAGATCATCAGCGCCTTCTTAGTTTTGGCTGTTTGAGGGGGTTATTCCTGGCAAGTCTCGATTGTTTTCTCTTCGACTTTAACAGGACGCTCTCTGCGCCAATCAGAGGGTTCATACGTCATTTCAGTGAAGGAGTTCGAGTATTCAGAGTCCTTCATTTCCCATTTGACGCATTTTGGATATTTGGAATCTGTGTAGTCCCAGCTCGCACATACTTTACGTTTTGTGAAGCGAGGTACCATCACGCGATCCGCAGGAACTGCTTCTGTCTTACGACCGAGGCAGATCGTTTTAGGGTATTTGGAATCCGTTTTGTCTACTTGAACAGATTCACAAGTCTCAACCAATTGTGCTGGAGTATACACGCGCAATTGATCTGTCGCCTTATCCAGGCAGATACGGGATTCTGTTACTTTCCCAGTAACTGGGATGTATGGATTTGCTGAGCGGTTATAAACGATTTCAGTGGATGCTGAAGCCAACACCGGCAACAAAACTAGGAAAGCCAAGAGTTTCACGTAAGACCCCTTTGTGAGATGACCAATGATTTGACATAGATAAATTTCCCGCGCAAGGGGGGCTTCGGTAAAAAGTTTTCACAAGGTTTGTGAAGGCTCACCAAAAAGTGGGGAAGACCCAGCTTTTCGGGTATAACGGGTCTCGCATGAATAAGGCAGAGATTCTGAACTATAAAGACTATAGAGCTTTCCTCGTGGACTACAACACGTGGAAGGGGCAGAACAAAGTAGGCTGGTCCTTAAGCGTTTGGACCCGTCAGCTAGGTCTTTCTCATGCGTCAGCCTTGTCTATGATCCTTAACCGCAAACGTCACATTGGCGACCGCTTGGTTGAATCCATGTGCCAGTATTTCGATTTCAATGCGGCAGAGAAATCTCATTTCGTGAATCTTGTAAAATACGAAAAATCCATCGAGAGCAGTGAACTGCGTATCATGGTTTTGAATCACCTGGATGGAGAGAAGAACAACGTTCTTGCTCGTTATATCATGCGTGAGGGTTTGGGCATTGCGCGCTTTGAAGATCGCGAGAGCTTGGCTGCTGCGTTGGCTCCGATTTTGGGGATGAAGAACGCAGAGCTTTCTGAAATGGCTCCAGAAATTCCTGATAAGCCAGATCCTAAGGCCATGCACCAAGAGGTCGTGGATCTTTTAAAGCGCTCTTATGAAGTCGTACCCCGTGAAAAACGCCAGTACTCGACAAACTTCATTCGTATGAAGGCCGATCGTCTTCCAGAGGCGATTGCGAAGCTTCGTGCGTTCCAAAAAGAATTTATCGCAGAGTTTGACGGGGATGACGGGGACGCTTTGGTCTGCTTCCAGAACGCCTTGTTCTCGATGTTGACTGAAAAATCTGAAGAGACTGCTGACGCCGGCGACTTGCCAGGCAAGCCGTCCGTTTAAACGGTCATTCGACTTCAAAAACTTCATTGTTTCCCACAGCGAAAATTCTTTTGCGCGAATCCTTTCGAATGACAACTCCGCCGGTTAAGGTGCCAAAAGCTGGTATCGTGAGTGCATTTTTCTCCAACACAAAACAGGGAAGCTTTAAGCGCAACGGCCCTTCGTGAATACTTACTAAGGGATGTGTGTGTCCTTGGATCTGAAAGAGTTGCGAGGTGGCGCTTTTATGACCATGAGTCATCAGAAAGGGACCGACTTGCACTTCATTCTCAACCAAGTGAAAAGGCAGGTTTCTTAAAATGTCGTGGCTGCCTTTTTCGTGATTTCCTAAGAGCAGAGTCCATTCGATTCCTTTGTGCGCGGCAAAGAAGGCATGAAAATCCCGCACGACGATTTCACTTAATGAGAAGCGATTGTGAATCCAGTCGCCCAGAATAATGACTTTGTGAACTTGATAGCGGTGAATCAGATCGCTCAAACGGAGCAAATCTTCTCGATGCCCTCCGGAAGGCAACGGGACGCCTGCCGACTGATAGCTTTCGGCTTTTCCCAGGTGCATATCTGATAGACCGAGTAGCTGCTCGCGCTGCCAGAGAAATGCTTTCTCGGGAAGCAGCTCAATGTTTTGTTGGGCTACTTGAATGTTCATTTTTCTTTTCCCAGCTTTTCTTAAGTCGTGCGATTTTGGTCTCTAAAGATTCGTTCGAGAGATTTCCAGTTGCGATGTCCTCAACTACTAAAGGGAAGGATAAAGGCGACGGAGATTCCAGTTCGATCCACGTAGTTTTCATTTTGGCCATGCGCTGAAGAGTGCGACGTATACGTCCACTTTCTAGGGAGTTTGCAAGAACTTCGTCGAAACTCTGTCGGATCAAAAGGTTGTTGGGTTCATGTTTTTTAAAAACTTCATATAGAAGGGAAGCGCTGACC
>JAGIAF010000109.1:4829-10261 GCA_017745015.1 Bdellovibrio sp.
ACCTGCATTTGTCGACCTGTTTTGGGTGAGCCGGGATAGCCGACGAAAACCAGTCCTGCAATTTGCGCAATTTCTTTGAACTGTCTTTGGCTGAGTTGGCCAATTTGCAGCGACTGGCCGATTTCTTCGACCAGATTGTGATCTGAAAAGAAATCGTCATCAAAGAGCGACTCGAAGTTGTAGTTCGCCGGGCCCACTATTTCGAAGCCATAGTCATTGAGAGCGAAAGAGAAAGTTGTTGGTGAGCGTTGAGCAAAGCGGTATCCCCAAAGTTGCGCTAGACCTTCGTGAACGGATCTTCCCTCAAAGGGATAGACGAAAAGATGCTCCCCTTGCTTGGAACTCCATGTTTCGATCAACAAAATATCCGGTGTCGGCAGTAAGGACATTTGGCTTTGAGCTCCCAAGAGAGGTTTTAGAAATCGGTCCAAGCCAGGATGTTTTTCATTGAGAACTTCGCGAAAGGCAGATCCCAGAGTCTCCGATATGGGGAAGCGGCCACCGTCCCACGAAGGAATTGTGTTGGTCGGTGCTTTGCTGGAGCGGACATAGGCGGTCATGTCTTTGAGTAAGATAAATTCCAGTTTTTTGCCTGCAAACTGGAAGACATCTCCTTTTTTAAGTTTTGAAATGAAATTTTCTTCGACGGAGCCGATGCGCGAGCGATTGGTGTAGGATACTTGCACGGACTGCTTTGAAACAATGGTCCCTATACTCATGCGATGGAGTTTGGCAACGCGGGGATCTGCTGGGCGATACTTGCCACTTTCTTCATCCATCTCAAGTTTATGAAACTGCGGGTAAGCTTGCAGTGTTTCACCACCATGGGTCAGAAACTGACGACACCAGTTCAGCTCGGCCGCGGTGATTTCGGAAAAAGAAAAGGTTTCTTTTAAAGAAAGCCAGAGTTCATCCATTCGCAGCCCCGGGCCACAAGCTAATGTCATCATATGCTGTAGTAAAACGTCTAAAGGCTTCTTTAGAGGTCGGCGCGGTTCGATCATTTTTTCTTTGAGCGCTTTCTTTACAGCCTCCAGCTCTAAGATTTCCCACGAGTTGGTGGGGACGAATAGCAAACGACTTTTTCCGCCGGGGCGGTGGGCGGAGCGGCCGGCACGTTGAATCATGCGGGCCACCATCTTGGGACTGCCGATTTGTACAACTCGTTCGACGGGCTGAAAATCCACTCCCAAGTCTAGCGAGGACGTGCACACCACCCATTTTAAATCTCCATTTTTTACACCTTCTTCGACGGCCTCTCGCTCTTCTTTTTCTAAAGAGCTGTGGTGAAGGGCCATAAATGGTTCCATGTCGGGCCGGAGTGCTAATAAGGCATCAAACCACCGTTCAGCTTGGGAGCGGGTGTTCGTAAAAATTAAAGTAGAGATCTCGGAATCTAGAACTTTTAAGAGTGGTTCTTTCAGAGCAAATCCTAAGTGTCCGGCCCAGGGGAATCGGTCGATTTTATCGGGAAGAAGGCACTCCAAGTCGAGCCTGCGATCCGAACCTCCAGAAATTATTCTGGGGTCTTGAGCGCGCCCTACTGCAACCTTGGCTGCTTCTTCTAGATTTCCGATGGAGGCCGATAGGGCCCAGGTTTGAAGATCGGCATTAATGGAGCGCAGATATGAAAGCGAGAGTTCGCACAAGCTGCCACGTTTGCTGGCCATCAATTCATGCCACTCATCGAGAATCACCACCTGAAGAGATTTGAAGAAGTCCTCGGCATCGGGTTGCGAAATCATCACAGCCAGAGATTCAGGCGTGGTCAGCATCAAATCGGGAGGGTGAGCGAGTTGTCGTTTTTTCTGAGTGTAGCCTGTGTCTCCCGTACGAGAGGCTATTTTAAGGGGCCATTTCATTCCCTGGATCGGCTCAAGGATAGCAGATTCAAGATCTCGTGTCAGTGCGCGAAGGGGGGTGAGATAGAGGGCTTTTAATCCGGGCCGAGGGTTTTCCATAAATTTCGCCAGAGGCCCCATGATGGCGGCATAGGTTTTTCCCGACCCCGTCGGAATATGCAAGAGACCTGATTCACCTTTTAGAAAGGCATCCCAGGCTTCTTCTTGGAACGGAAAGGGTTTCCACCCTTTTGTACGGAAAAATTCATAAACGGGTGACAACTCATTCCTCACGATTCACCGCCCTGAGAAGTTCTTGCGCGGATTGGAGAGTGTCGGCATCTTCAGCCTTTTTGTCTTTTCTCCAGCGCAGGATTCTTGGGAAGCGCACAGCGATACCAGATTTGTGACGGGCTGAGGAGCCAATGCCTTCAAAGCCGATTTCGAAAACATGCTCTGCTTGAACAGAGCGCACAGGACCGAATTTTTCTTTAGTATGACGACGAATCCATGCGTCCAGCTCATCGATCTCTGATTGATCTAATCCTGAATAGGCTTTTGCGAAGGGAATGAGTTCCTTTTTTTCGTTCCAAAGCGCGAAAGTATAGTCTGTATAAAGATTGGAGCGGCGGCCTGTTCCTGATTGGGCATAAAGCAAAACTGCATCGAGTGTGAGGGGATCTACTTTGTACTTCCACCAATTTCCTGTTTTTCGACCCACAGAATAAACGCCGGCCCACCATTTGATCATCAATCCTTCCGCGTCCCTCTCCCGCGCCTTCATGCGGAGTTCGTTGAGCTCCTCGAGAGTATCCACATCGATAGTGGGGGAAAGGAGGACTTTTGAGTCGTGGATTTTAGTTACGGTTTTTTCTAACTTCTTCCGGCGCTCTTTGAGAGTCTCCTGGCGAATGTCGCGACTATTGAACTCAAGGCAATCATAGGCCATAAATCCCGCAGGATAATCTTTTAGTATCTGCTCTGAAACCTTCTTTCGTCCCAGTCTCTTTTGCAGTGCTTGAAACGAGGAAATTCTTTGGTTTCTAAAAACTAATATTTCACCGTCGATGACCGTTCCTTCGGGGAGGTGGGTGAAGATCTCGGTCAATTCAGGAAATGTTTCCGTAATATCCTCTTCTCCTCGGGACCAAATCCAAGTATGACTTTCGCGGCGAATGACTTGGGCTCGGATTCCGTCGTATTTCCATTCAATACACCACTCCTTTGGATCAAAGTTCTTTTCACTGCGTTCGTTCCAGGGATGGGCGAGGCAGAAGGGATAAGGTTGGCTGAAGTTCGCGGCGACAGCTTCTTGTGAAACAACTCTTTCAAAGGCTTGCTCGCCGGTGTCCAGGTTTCCGCTGAGGCGGTGGGCAATCTGATCGGTAGGTACACCATATACTTCGCTGAGGGCGCGGATGACTAACTTCTCGCTGACACCGACGCGAAAAGCTCCTGTGATAAGTTTGTTTAAAATGAAAATCTCTTGAGCGGTGAGCTTTTTCCAGAGGTTGATAAGGCTTTGGCTTTGTTTTTCCTCGTCTTTGATTCGTGCGAGGTTGGGAATTTTCTCTTCCATCCATGCCGTCAGAGAAGTATCTGTTTGGGAGGAGGTTTCGCGGCATAAATTTAATGAATGCGCTAAGAGACTGAGTGTTTCAGCGGTATCGCCAACATGATCCCAACATTCTTCAAGAAGCCACTCAGGATAGTGAGTCTGAGTTAAAAACATTCGACTGAGTGAACGGGACGTGATGGTGCGCTTGGAAAGGCGTCCGGTCAAAAGAAGAAGCGTCCACATGGAGTCCGTGGGTGTCGCGTGTTTAAAATAGTCTTTGAGCGCTTCCACTTTTTCGTTCGTGGATGTTGTTGAATCAATCTCATCAAAGAGCTTCACAAAATCCTTCATGAAGCCTCCTCATGGGCATCGTATTCAGTTTGAAAGAGTCTCACTGTTTTGCCTTGCTCAGTGAGATAGCGTTGCAAGACGTCGGTTCGACCATGGGTCAGAAAAATAGTTTGTGCCTGAGTCTCCTGAATTGTCTGGTTGAGTTCGTTCCAGTCTGCGTGGTCAGAAAGCGCGAAGCCTTTTTCGTATCCTTTGCGTCGGCGGGTCCCGCGAACGAGCATCCAACCTGATGCAAAGGCAGTTTGTGGCTCTTTAAAGCGCTTCATCCACGGAGAGCGATGGGCTGAGGGAGGCGCCAGAATAAGATCCCCTTTGAAAGAATAGCCTTTATCGTGATCAAAGATGGAAGCCGTCGGAAGCATCTTTACGCCCGCATGGCGATAAATATTTGTGATAGCCTCCAGAGCGCCGTGAATATAGATGGTGCGATCGGTGAGGCGTGCCAGTTCTGCAAGAATTCGTTGCGCTTTTCCCAGGGCATAACAAAAAAGTAAACTGGGTCGCTCTTGATCTTGTTGCCACCACTCAAGGATCTTTTTTGCAGTGACCTCACCTCGATCCCATTGATAAACAGGAAGAGCGAATGTTGCTTCTGAGATGAAGGTGTCACAGGGAACCACCTCAAAGGGATCGCAAGAGGGATCTGGCGTTCGCTTGTAGTCACCGGAGGCTACCCATACGTGGCTTCCGTATTCAATACGTACTTGGGAAGATCCTAAAATATGACCGGCTGGATGAAAGCTCACCCAAGTTTTTCCCATGGGGAACTTTTCGGAGGGCAGATAAGTTTGTAATGGGAGATCTTCTCCCAGGCGTAGTTGTAAAAGGGGAGCGCATTTTGCCGATGAATAGTATTGTCTCGATCCCCAATGAGCATGATCTGCATGAGCGTGTGTGATGATTGCGTTGGCCACAGGTCGCCAAGGGTCGATATAAAAATCACCCACAGGACAATATAGACCTTCATTGGTGGCGCGGATTAAATCCATCGCTTCATTTTAGCACCGACGAGGGTTTGAACAATGCGATGGCTGCTGTGTTTTATCAGTTAGTGGGAGGCCTTTTGCAGATCCTTAAGGTTGAACTTACCTTTTTCTGAGAAGGGGATTTTAATTCCCGAGATTTTTGCATCGCCGGTGATTTCGTATCCTACTTCTTCTCCTGCCAGGAGTTTGGCAACTCCCCCGAGAGCTTTTAAGTGATTGATGGGCAGAGGAATCTCGACTTTGCCGGAGCCTTGTGCTGGAACACGGCTCTTTTTGTTTGTCACTGTCTTGGCAAATTCTTGGTTGTTCAGTTGAATTTCGTATGACACCTGATCGACATTAATGTCCATCTTGTTGGGATTTTGCACATCAAGTACAAAGACCAAGGTTGTGGAGAGAGCTGTCGAATCCTGAATATAGATACTGTTGAGATCTACTTTAGGCTTTTTTGCATTAAATAGCGCACAACCGCTCAGCGACAGCGCCGAACCCATCAGAAATGCTGCGATAAGAGATTTCACGCGTGTCCGCCAGTAAGATACTCATCAATGTTTTTCATTTGCTCAGACCAGCCGCCTTCGTTCATTTCGTAGGCCTTTTCGCGACGCTCAGAAGGGATTTTGTTGAAACCACTTTCGGTGACTTTCAAACGAGTTCCCCAAGATGTCGCCTCCAGATGAAATTCCACCACAGTAG
>JAGIAF010000010.1 GCA_017745015.1 Bdellovibrio sp.
GAAATCATAATCAACAAGCTCGGCATTTTAGAAAAGATAATTTGCGGAGGCTCGTTCTTCAGTTGTGGAGCCGGTTGCTTGCTGATTTCAGTATTTGATTCCAAGCTTAACAGGAGGTTGTTGTAGGAAACAGTGCGTGGTCTTGAGTTCAGTTCTTTCTCAAGGGAATTTGTTAACTTCTCTTTGTCCATTTTCCCTGTGGGGATTTGCAAGTCGACGACTTTGATCGTTTTAAAACTCACGGTGTTCGTGCTTTTATCAATCAATGTATCGGCTTTCATGACGAAGCTTCCGTAAGATTCTTTTCCGCCTTCGGTCATCTTAAATGCCGCACGCGCGGTGACCATGTTGTGTTCAAGGGATTCGACTTGTGGCTGGAAGATCGTCAATTTTTCCTTCGAGGAAAGACTGATATCTTGGGGCCATTTCATTGCTGGAGCTTCAGGAGCTGCAAACGCTAATACGGTTATGAAAAGAAAGCTGACCATACCTGGGTCCTCCGTCCTTGGGTCGTGTGTGACCTAAACAAGCGTAGCGGAGGACCGGACAAAATGGACGGTCCTGTGATAAGTTACATTTTAAGTGGTTTCTTCGAAGGTGCCTTTTTCGCGGTTCTTGCGAACCTTAGGGACTTTGAAAACTTGATTGTGGAAGGAAATATAGAATCCAGGCGCCATAAGTTTGGCAGCCAACAAGGCTTCTGTCACATTTTGAGTGGCATCACTGTCGTCAAAACCCATGGGAATCATCGCGCCGGTAAAGACGACCGGAACCTTCGGCGTACCTAACTCGTTAAAGCAATACTCCGCAGAAATGTGCATTGTATCTGTGCCGTGAAGAACCACGATAGGGCATCCGCGCTCCATTTGATCTTTGATCGTCGCAGAAATAAGACTGCGATCTTCATCGTTCATGTACAAAGAGTCTTTGCTAAGCAGGGGATAAACAGAAATATTTGTGTAGGGCAGTCGCATCTTAGACAAGATGCGATTCTTAATGCTGGTGCCACGATTCTCTAACGAGCCATCAAACTCATTATAGGTTTTTTCAATCGTGCCACCGGTTGTGATAATAACAACGTCTTGAATTGGAGTTCCCATATAGCCGAAGATCCTAAGCTAAGATCTCCTAAGTAGCTAGTCTTTTTCGCTGACTTGAGGACCGCAAGCTTGGTCCAAGGTCATTTTGTCTTTGTTTGGATTGAAGATACGACCTAATTTGCCCTTCAAGCCGCCAGTGCCCTTTTTATAAACACGGCATTGCTCAACCAAAGAAAACTGATCAGAGATCATCAAGCGATGCAAAGACACACGCAAAGAATCAATACTCGCCTGAGCTTTGATTCTGTTTGTGAATGCCGAAGTCAAAGTGTTGCCCGCGTTCAACACGTGCAACAAGTCCGTCAAACCGTTTTGGAACTTCATCACTTCGCCATTATAGACGTCGCGAAGGTTGTTCTCGGCTTGAACAGCCAACTCCAATTGAAGTTGCGCTTCTTTCAACGTGCCGATCGTAGATTCAACTAGTTGAGCTTGGTCCAAAACCAAGTTTTTCTTTTGAAGTTCGATTTCTGCGATGTTGCGGTCACCGATTTTCAAGATCAAGAAGTTACCGAAGTTGAAGTTCATACTGCCGTTACCTTCGTAATCAGAGAATGAACCAGTGGGTCCACGGTTTTTACCCATTGAAGCGCTGCCTAGGAAAGACCAGAAAGAGCTCCATTTTGCAGCATCAGCAGCTTTGCGCATGGAAGCCAACTGGCGAACTTCCGGAGATTTAGCCAAAGACTGATCTACGATTGTTTGCAAACCTTGTCTTTCGATTGAAGAAGGCAAAACGTGAGTTCTTTGGAAGTCGATTTGTGTTGAAAGTGGCAAAGCCAGCATTTCGCGGATGGCAGCTTTCTCTTGAATGATCAAAGCTTCTACTTGGGAAACTTGGATCGACGTCAACTGAGTTTGCGCGCGAGCTTGAAGAAGAGCGGCTTGCTCCATCATACCAGCATCAACAGCCATTTTGATAACGTCTTCGATTTGTTTGTAGTTTGCAGCTTGATCCTTCAAAACATCGCGCAAATCCAAGTCGCCTTGAATTGTGCTGTAAAGAGCGTAAGCCGAAGAGTAAGCATTCAACTGAGCGATGTAGTAAGCATCCCCTTGAGCGTTCAAAAGATATTGATTTGTCTTAAGGTCCAACCAGTTGCTTGGAAGCAAGAATGGCAACAAGAAGCTAACAGATGTTAAAGAGAAACCCATGCTGGAATCAAGCACGGCACCCAAGTTCACACCAGGAAGAAGATTTCTGCGGGCGCGATCCACGTTGTCTTTTGCTCTGAAAACTTGGTTAAGCTGCAAAGCCAAATCAACGTTTTGTTCAAGCAAGCGAGCTTTCAATGTTTGTGGAGAGACTTTGAATACCGCAGGATTTTGCGTGCCTGCGAATGCAGAGAAAGAAAATAAAACAGCGATGAAAATTAACGAGATTTTTCTCATTTTGACCCCTCAGGTGCCTCGAGAATTATTCCTCGAGGCGTAGGTTGTCAAATCCTTGTTAGAAAGATCAATTAATGGGTCCTAAATAATGGAAAGGGTTCGGTTTTCTGTTTCGGATCGAGATACGAAAATTCGCAAACTTTAATCTCCAGCGGAGGGGTGATAAAATCACAGGCAAGGATATATCGATTTCGAGGAGCAGTACGTTGGAAGATCAGAAGTCGTTTAACTACACTATAAGTCAAAAGAACCGCATGCTCGTGGTCTCGCTCACGGGTGAAATAAGTTCATATGTCGTTCCGGCCCTAGAAGCCTGTCGTCAAGAAATCTTGGCAAAGGAAGAGGTTCGTTGCGTCGTATTCTATTTCCAAAATGTGGATCAAATATCTGCCGAAGCCATTGCATGGCTGGCACAAGTACAACGAGAAATCCGCGCTCGCGAAGCTGATTTGCGTTTGTGTTCTCTCAAGGACACGCTACGTGAAAAGTTAGTGAGAATGGGCGTGGTTCGCAGTCTAGAAGTCACTGATGATTTAAAGACGGCGCTCTTGTCATTTGGCCGTGCAGCCTGATATAGATTCCTTACTGACTATTCGTAAGGAGACCGCATGAACTACAGTTTTAAAAAGTATCAGCCTCTAAGTCTTCGTTGGTGGCATTGGCTTAATGCACTTGCGATTTTAGGCTTATTGGGAACTGTGCTTTTGCGCAAAACGTTCTTGAGCTGGCGTACCAATGCACAATTCATCGAACAAAAAGTAACTGAAGGTGGTGGAGCTGTGACTCCCGAAGTCGCAAAATCCATCGCTCAAGGTTTGCGCGACGTGATGTGGGACTGGCATTACTACATTGGTTTCGGTCTTACGGCTTTGTTGGTTATCCGTGTGCTGGTGGGGCTTTTTGCAGTGAAGAAGTGCCCCGCTACACATGCCGTGGAAAGTGTTATGGGTCTTTCTAAAGTTCCTGCCGAGAAGAAAATCGGAGCCATTCACTACACATTGGTGCATATCGGCTACGCCTTATTTTATCTGATCACTTTGTACATGGTTCTGAGCGGACTTGCTTTGTACTTTAAAGAAGCCATCGGATTTTCGAAGGACTTCAATCATCTTCTCAAGGAGATTCATGAGGTCTTGATGTGGTTCTTTGTGGTGTTTGTGGTCGGGCATATTGCCGGAGTGGTGATCGCGGAAGGTCGCGGTGATAAAGGACTGATCTCTGATATGTTCAATGGCGGAGAAGATCGAAAATAGAGAATCGATAATCGATAATCGAAAATGAAAATGAAGGGCCTCAACATAAGAGGCCCTTCATTTATTTTGATTTCGATTTTGAAGTTTTATTTCCGCAGGCAGGGTATTTAGCGATCGCCAGTTTGATCACGGAGGATGGCTTGATCAAACGACCTTGAGGATCTTTGACGCGGTCGTTGGAGTTCGGACGAAGAACTGCCCAGTAAGACTCATTCCAGAAGAGTGAGTCGTAGCGTTCCATTTGACGATCTAGCATAGACATACCGCATAGGAATGAACCACCGGCGGTGTTACCTGAACCATTTTTGCAAAGTTCATCTTTAGCGTAACGACCTTCTTGGCCCTTATGAAGTTGCAAAGTTCCTACAAGTTGACCATTAGGTCCACTTGGTTGGCGTGCCGGAGTTTGATTGCACGAGCTTTCCAAGTGCGCCATCGAAGCAATAATCAATACCCAGATAGACTCTTTATCTTCGTAGCTCATTGTATTGTAGTTCTGGCAGTATTTACGCAAGTCCGATGAACCCTTAATAAGGTTTGGATAGCGTTTAGAGCCCAAGAGTTTGGTCACGGACTTACCCCAAGCACCATAGTTGCTGTCGAAAGCAAACTTTTTGCATTCACGGGAGAATTTAAGGCCTTGAGTGATCATAGCCACTTCTTCAGCATCAGCATCTTCTTCGATAATCGAAGTAACGATATTGCTATCGACTTCATAAGAGGAGGGCTCCTGGTTCACTGGAGTGCTAAGAGTGGTTTTGGCTTGAGAGAAGCCTGCTTGAAGAACAATCGCTAGAATAAATAGTGTGTTTTTCATATTAGCCAATTGAAGCAGTATTGGTGCCAACACAAAGTGAACGTCCCTGGTTGATACATGCGATCTGGGCTGTCTAAGAGTTTAACAGGGCCACTTTTTGGATGTACGTGGAGCGGCACCTATAAAAAAGCCGACTCCAGGGAGTCGGCTTTTGGTGTTTTCATTCGAGAATGAACCAGTTCTAGTCGCGGAAACGACGAGGAGCACTTGCGCCACCACTGCGGTGACGTTTGATGCCTGGGTGGTCTTTGCGCTCACCACGGTCAGCACCACGGTCGCCACGATTGTCGTCGAAAGAACGCGTGCGGCGCTCTGGGCGCTCAGCACGATCTGCGCGAGGAGCAAATGCCGGACGGTCTGAACGCTCTGTGCGTTCTGCACGAGGAGCAAACGCTGGACGGTCACCACCGCCATCGTTATCACGGTTCGAGCGGAAGCCGCTGCCACCACGATAGCCGCCGCCACGAGGGCCACGGTCGTCTTCACGGAAGCCACCACGGTCATCGTTACGGTCACGACGAGGGCCGCCGCGGAATCCACCGCGATCGCCGCCACGGAAACCACCGCGGCCGCCACGATCACCACCACCATCACGGTTGGCAGTGAATCTGTTGTCACGTGGGTCACGCGGCAACAATTCGCGAGGGATACGATCGCCCATGTAATCAAGCATGATGTCTTTTTTAACGAAAACATCTGGGAAGTAAGCCACGATAAAGCGTGCTAGCAAGTCTTCTTTAGAAAGCTCTTTGAAGTTGATTTCTTCAGCTTGCACCAAGTCTTGGATAAGATCTGCAGCCAATTGAAGGGAAGCGTCTTCCGCCTTCATTGAACCAACTTTATCCAATACAGTTTTGATTTTCAAACCAGCTACTTCGTCAGCTGAAGGCACAACGCCTTTAGTGAAAGTCGCTTTCGTCGTGTTCATCACACGGCGAAGAAGAGTCAATTGGTCTGAATTTACCAAAGTGATGGCCGTCCCTTTTTGACCGTTACGGCCTGTACGACCGATACGGTGAACGTAAGATTCCGCATCCCATGGTAAAGAGTGATTGATAACGTGAGTAAGGTCTTTGATGTCCAAACCACGAGCGGCAACGTCTGTCGCTACGATCACTTTTACGTGACGGGCTTTGAACTTCTTCAAAGTCGCTTCACGTTCTTGTTGAGATTTATCACCGTGCAAAGAGTCAGCTGGGAAACCACGTTGAGTCAGAATGTCTGCAAGCTCAGCCACTTCCATTTTAGTTTGGCAGAAGATGATACCGTAGAACTCTGGAGACGTTTGCAACAAACGAGAGATCACTTCCGTTTTGTGCATGTTTTTAACTGTGTAGTAAACTTGTTCGATAGTGTCAGCTGTAGAGCCGACTTTGTTCACGGCTACAGTCTCTGGGTTTTCCAAGTACTTTTCAGTGATACGACGAACTTCAGAAGACATCGTCGCAGAGAACAACCAAGTTCTGCATGCTGCACGTTCGTTGGAATCAGTGTCTTCAGGGTGAGTCGCTTGCAAGATCGTGTGCAAAGCTTCTTTGAAGCCCATAGAAAGCATTTCGTCAGCTTCATCCAGGATCACTGTTTGAACTTTAGAAAGCTTGATCATTTTTTGCTCTAGGAAATCAACCAAACGGCCCGGAGTCGCGACCACGATGTGGGCGCCACGTTTGATACCGTCGATTTGTGTGCGGTAAGAAGCACCACCGTAGATTGTTACTACGCGGATACCTTTTTTCTTACCCAACAACGCCAATTGCTCTGCAACTTGCAAAGCCAACTCACGAGTTGGAGAAAGAACCAAAGCTTGAGTGTCTTTGATTGTCGCATCCAAGTTTTCGATAAGTGGAATACCGAATGCTGCAGTTTTACCAGTTCCTGTAGACGCGAGACCGATGAAATCGTTCGCACCACCTAATAGCAAAGGAATAGCTTGTTTTTGAATGGGCGTCGGAGTTGAGAAGCCCATGTCTTTCATCGCTTCCATCAGGGGAGCGCTAAGACCAAAGCTTTCAAATGTATCGACAGTAGTTAAGGGAGGAGTCACAGGGAGCCTTTCAGTTATGGGAGCACGTAACCAAATGGCCAAACTGTTTCGGATATTGGTATTGCACTCTAAGAAGCGCCGAAGATACACGAAGTTGGGGCATAACGCTCAGTATATTTTACTTTTGCAACAATAATGAACTATTTGCAGAAGCTGAGTGTTTTCACAATACTCTCGATACTTGTGATCTTGTTGTATTGGCTATTCGTCTTCAGAACCGCCCAGTAAGCGCCTGAGCCGATTTTGATAAGGCCTTTTTTAGTGATCTGTTTCGCCATGATGCCTACGCCGCAGTATAGATTCTTATAGGGGTCTAAAATTGTTTTCTTAGGGTCCGTGGAGCTTAAGTTCTTATCCTTTTGCCAGTCAAACTCACAAAATGGCCAGCCCGTGATGTCCTGGTAGGACAATTGTAAGAGTCCCTCGGAATAGACCGGTCTGCCCGTGATAGGGTCCGTACCCATGGTCGTCTCTTGCATACGGCTAGTTGGACTCCAAGCGCTTTCATATTTTGCCATTGCAGCAAAGAGCTGGGCCCACGTATTAGCGCGTTGATCGTTTGAGAGCTTGGAGTAATTAGGGCAGAAGTCTGCCATGTCATCAGCACCTGCCAAAAGGGTGTTCCACTTGTTCAGAATAATATCTTGAAGGTAAGCCGACCATTGCGCGCGTTCCGGTTTTGAAAAAGACTCCCAAACCAGTGCTGCCATTTTGTAAGAAGGAGTTGGTGAGGGTGTCGGCGAAACCGTGGGCGATGGTGATGGCGTCGGCGTAGGTTCAACGATGCCTGCACTTTGGTTTGAATCGCTTGAAGACGTGCCTGGAAACTGCCCCGATTTTGCGCATCCCATCGACAGGACTAGGAGCGAAAACGTGATGGCTGAGAATATGTTCTTTCTGATGTCGTGATGTGTGGTCTTTGAATGCATGTGGTACCCCCGAGAGGTATACAGAGCAAGCTAAAGGCCATATGAGACTGCGATATTTTTCTTAGAAGTTTCGTTTATTGTGTATACTTTTGAAGTTGCCCATTTTCTTTGCATAAAAAGTTAAAATTTTTCGCGCATCTCTTCGGATTTCGCGCTATACAAGGTGCCATGATTCATTTATCGAACATCACAAAGCAGCAGGGAAATAAAATTCTTTACCGTAACGGTTCTTTCCAAATTAACGATGGAGAGAAAATTGGACTCGTAGGTCTGAACGGGACTGGTAAAACCACCATCTTCCGTATCATCACGGATGAAGAGGGTTACGAAGGGACTGTTTCTAAATCTGATAAAACTGTGATCGGATATTTCTCACAAAATATCGAGGACATGCGTGGTCGCAGTGCTTTGGAAGAGGTGAAGTCTTCTATTGGCAACCTCGGTGATATGCAAAAGAAGATGGTCGAATTTGAAGCCAAACTCGCGGATCCAGATTTGGATCCAGACGAAATGATGAAGATCCTTGAAGTCTACGGTGAACTTCAAGGGGAGTTTGAACGTCTTGGCGGTTACGATCTTGAATCTCGTGCTGCAGAAATCCTAACCGGTCTTGGTATCGGTCCTGACGACTACCACCGTCCGACTGAAAGCTTCTCGGGCGGTTGGAAAATGCGTATCGCTTTGGCGAAGATTCTGGTTTTGAATCCGCAAGTTTTGCTGATGGACGAGCCAACGAATCACTTGGACGTAGAGTCTATCATCTGGCTTGAAGAGTGGTTGGTAAACTTCAAAGGTGCCGTTTTGATGACTTCGCATGATCGTGACTTCATGAACCGCATTGTCGGCAAAATCGTTGAAATCGCCAATAAGACGATCACTGTTTACGGTGGTAACTACGACTTCTACGAAAAAGAACGCGACATCCGTAAAGAACAATTGATCGCGGCAGCCAAACGTCAAGAAGACATGTTGGCAAAAGAAGAAGAGTTCATCGCTCGCTTCGCAGCCCGTGCTTCCCACGCCGCTCAAGTTCAATCGCGTGTTAAGAAGTTAGAAAAAATCGATCGTATCGAAATTCCGGAAGAAGAATCGGAAATCAAATTCGTATGGCCGGTGCCACCGCGTGGTGGTGACGAGGTTGTGCGTTTTGAAGGCCTTTCTAAAATCTGGAAGCGCGACGATGGCAAAGAGAAACAGGTGTTCTCGGGCGCCAACGCTTTGGTTAAACGCATGGACCGCATTGCGGTTGTTGGCGTGAATGGTGCGGGTAAATCGACGTTGCTCAAAATTATCGCTGGCGAAGTGAAACCCACTGACGGCACTTGCGTTTTGGGTGCTTCCATCAACTTGGGTTATTTTTCTCAGAACTCCTTGGACGTCCTTGATCCGAATATGACGATCGTGGATGAAGTTCACTCGCGCATGCCGACAGCGGGTATGGGCACTGTGCGCAGCCTTTTGGGTGCGTTTAAATTCTCTGGCGAAGAAGCGGAAAAGAAAATCTCCATCTTGTCCGGTGGTGAGAAGTCTCGCGTCGTCCTCGCAACAATCTTGGCGCAACCAGTGAATCTTTTGATTCTGGATGAGCCGACGAATCACTTGGATATCGTATCTCGTGAAGTCTTGCTTGACGCTATCAAACAGTTCCCTGGAACTGTGATGATCGTATCGCATGACCGTCACTTCTTGCGTGAGATCACGACTCGTGTGTTCGAAGTTGATAAAAATCAACTGCGAATCTACGAAGGTGACTACGACTACTACATCCATAAAAAGAAATTGGAAGCAGCTGGAAAATAAGGCGGCCAGTTATGAAACTCGCATTTGACTTGCGCGATTTTAAAATTCCAGTGGACCACTTGGCGCCACAGGAGATTTTTCGCACAAGGCAGGGCGATACTTTATCATATCGCTATTATCCGGCTTGGTCGGAAGATCTTGTGATCCTGTATCATGGGGTTGGTGGTGATAGTCGTTATCTTTGTTCTTTAGCGGCGGCGATTGCCCAAGCGGGGACAGCTCAAGTCGTGACTCCGGATTTTCGTGGTCACGGCGCGAGCCTTCAACTGTCTGATAAAATCTCCCCCTCCCAACTTGAAATCGATCTGGAAGAGCTGCTGATCCATCTGAAAATGAAGATGTCAGCGCGAAGATTGATCTTGGCTGGTCATTCCCTGGGTGGCGGTTTTGCTTTGCGTGTGGCGGTTTCCGATGTGGGCCAACAGTTTTCGAAGTTTGTAGCCTTTGCTCCTTATTTGCCGGAAAGCTTCCACGCTATGCGCGAGGATTTCGGCGGCTGGATTTTACCGAATGACGATGGCTCCTTTGCAGTAAACTATCCTGAAGCCTTTAAGACCGGAGACGAGAAGACGTTCTATAGCGCAGAGTTTGTTCAGGCCGCTGTGGTCCCGGAAGATTTAATTGCGAAGTTGAAGTCCTTAGGAAAACCCGTGGAGATTCTTACCGGAGCCAAGGACGAAGTGGTGTTGCCTGAAAGGCAACGCTCTCTTTTTGAAAACATTGTTTCGAAAATATTCATTGTGGAAGATCGCAACCACATCACCGTCGTCTCAAAAGTGGAACCTGCGGCTTCTCTTTTTTAGACAGCCATTTTATTGGATTTTGATTGAAATAATTTAAGCTGAACAAAAGTCCTGCCGATAAGTTCTACAGAAAACAGCAAATAACCAAATCTTGAACGTAGGCGGGGTTATGAGTTCTGAAATGGGAGTGTTCGCACTCCGTCAGATAGTGTCTTCCATGATAGTCGTGGGACCCATATTGATAATGATCGGTGCATTTACGTTTGTCTTTTCAAACAGTCGCAAAGCCGTGATGGTGTACTTGATGGCTGGCTTGATTCTAACCACTGTAGGCGCGATCAATCTCTATCGAGAGTTCGGAGTCAGAGAGCGCACAGCCTTCCCTCAGGAGGCGGCCACGCCAGCACCCACCTCTCCTGCAGTGCAGGCCATTCAAAATACCAAAGATAGACTCTAAGGTGTGATGTTGCTATCGTTTGCATCATGGATGCAAAAAAGAAGCAGATCTACAGCTGGGCACTCTATGATTGGGCGAATAGTACTTATTCCACAACAGTGATGGCGGGATTCTTTCCCGTCTTCTTCAAGCTCTTCTGGAGCCAAGGCGTTGATCCCACGGTGACGACGGCTCGTCTGGGAACCACAATTTCCATTTCAAGTTTGCTTATTGCCATGATGAGTCCCACCCTCGGGGTGATCGCGGATCTTCGCGGTTATAAAAAGCTCTTCTGCTTGCTCTTCATGCTAGTCGGTGTGGTGTCTTGTGGTTGGATGATGTTCATTCCGGCCGGCGACTGGTGGATGGCGATTGTCGCCTATGGAATTGCAGCGATTGGTTTTAACGCCAGCTGCGTATTCTATGAGTCCTTGTTGCCTTATGTCGCCGAACCTTCAGAAATGGATTATGTGTCTTCGCTTGGTTACTCACTCGGTTACTTAGGCGGCGGTGTTTTGTTTTTGTTGAATGTTCTGATGCATTTGTTCCCGGCGGCTTTTGGACTGCGTGACGGAGTCCAGGCCATTCAAATCTCATTCATGACAGTGGCTGTGTGGTGGTTGGTATTTTCCTATCCCTTGGCGAAAAATATTAAAGAGCCACCGGGATCGGTTCACCAAGGTAACATTCTTAAATTGACTGCGACCAGCTTAAAAACTTTAGGAGCCACTTTCCGGGATCTGTTGAAGGAAAAGAATCTTTTGATCTTTATGATGGCTTATTGGCTCTATATCGATGGAGTCTATACGGTGATGACTATGGCTGTGGATTACGGGATGTCTATTGGCTTGGGTTCTAAAGATCTGATTGCCGCACTATTAATCACTCAATTTATCGGCTTCCCTTGCGCTTACTATTTCGGAATCGTGACTCGTCGCTGGGGCACGAAGCTTCCTATTTTGGCGTGCATAGCTGTTTATGCAGTGACAGTGGTGGCTGCGGTTTGGATGTCTCAGGCATGGCATTTCTATTTGCTAGCGGTGATCATCGGGATGGTTCAAGGGGGCGTGCAGTCATTGAGTCGTTCGATGTTTGGAAGAATGGCTCCAAAGCATCAGAGCGGAGAGTACTTTGGCTTGTTCAACTTGGTGGGGCGCTTTGCTTCGATCCTGGGACCATTGATTGTGGCGTTGACGGTGACAGTCACGGGGAACTCGCGCTTAGGAATGATCGGGCTGTTGATTTTGTTTGTCGTGGGCGGGGCGTTGCTCGCAATGGTGCGCGAGCCCGTCACACAAAAGCTATAACGGTTTTTCAGAGTCGTTTTTCTCGTCCTGGTTTTCTTCTTTACGGTCCTGTTGTTGTTCGATGATCTTTTTGGCTTTCTTGCCCGTGATACCCATCCATTCAGGAAGGAAAACGGCGATAGCCACAAAGATCATAGTAACGATCACAAAGAAAATGCTCATGGCGAGTACGATATCCATTTATAAGCCTCCGGAATGTATCTTTTCTAGTCTATTCAAGCCCAAAAGTGAATGTAAAATTTTATATTGGACTTTGCTTGCGTCTCACGACATAAACCTTCGATATGACTTACAATCCTCGCGATAGATACTTTAAAAAAGCTAAAGAAGAAGGCTTCGCCGCACGTTCGGTTTTCAAGCTGGAAGAGATCGACAAGAAGTTCAAACTTTTCAGACCCAACCAAATGATTTTGGATTTGGGTGCTTCTCCAGGTTCCTGGTCTCAATACGCTTCCAAACTTGTGGGCGCTAAGGGTCGCGTTTTGGGTGTGGATTTGAGCCCGGTGACGGTGAAGCTGCCAAATGCTGTTTTCATCCAAGCCGATCTTCGTGATTTGAATTTGGAAGATATTTTTAAAGAACACGGCTTTGAACCGCCATTTGATATCGTGATGTCTGATATGGCTCCTAAAACTACGGGCATCCGTATGACCGACCAAGCACGCTCCATGGAGCTGTGTGAGTTGGCGTTGGATGTAGCTCGTCGCTTTTTGAAAAAAGACGGGCACTTTATCTGCAAACTCTTTCACAGTGACGACTTCACGAAGCTTCGTGATGAAATCAAAAAAAGTTTTGCGAAGTGTGAAGTTTTAAAGCCAGATTCTACGCGCAAGATCTCTAAAGAAATTTTCCTTATCGGTGTGAACAAAAAATGATTCAAATTGTTTTTGAGAACTCCCATTTTGTCATCTGTGACAAACCCTCTGGGGTTCTCTCAACACCAAGTCGCATGGGCGAGGATGATGGTCGTCCTTGCCTCGGCACAACTCTGCAAAACCAATTGGGCATTCAAATTTATCCTGTTCACCGCTTGGACTTCGAAGTGTCGGGGCTGGTGATGTATGCGAAAAATGCAGAGGCTCATCGCAAAGCCAATGCATGGTTTGAACACAAGCAAGTGCAGAAGACTTATCGTGCTCTCACGACAGAGCAAGATTTCTCTCATATCCCGAGCAGCGTGAAAAATTCCCGTCGGCATTTCACTTTGAGTGAAGGACAAACTTTCGAATGGCGTTCGCGCATTTTGCGAGGCAAGCGTCGGGCTTATGAAAGTCCAGAGGGAAAAGACTGTCTGACGATCGCAAAGTATCTCGGAAAAAATTCTGAGGGATACTTACAATGGCATTTGCAACCTGTGACAGGTCGTTCACATCAGTTGCGTTTTGATCTGAGTCGCCACGGTTTTCCAATTCTTGGAGACAAATTGTATGGCTCAAAAAAATCTTTACACAATCCTGACAAAGTAGAACTTCGTGCGTTTCTCATCGAGTTTGCAAATGCTCCGGGAGCAAAAGTGCTCGGTCTTCCCTCTGAAATTCGCATTTCTGCGAACTAAAAAATCACTAGAGCATTATTTCTAATTTGGGTGTTCCGGGAAATTCGGCCATGGGAATCCATACACTTAAAACTTGTGCACGTTTATGTAATGCTTCTTAATACTAGTCTGATCAAGGAGGTTGGGATGTCTCAGATCAGACCTGAAGTAGACGAGTTGATTGAGTGTCTTCGCCATATATACAAAGCATTGCGAGATTCTTCGAGTCAATCCGAAAAAGACTTGGGCTTGAGTGCTGCGCAGATTTTGGTGCTGAAGAATTTGAAAACAGAACAAGGATTGTCGATCAATGATCTTGCACAGAGAACATTGACTCATCAAAGTTCAGTTTCAGTTGTTGTTAAAAAATTAGAAGAGCAAGGACTTGTTCGTCGTGCAGCTTCTGCAGTGGACTCACGTAAAGTAATTGTCTCTCTGACAGATCGTGGTTTTGAGAAATTAAATACTCTTCCACGTGCGACAGCGGACTTGTTAGTCGAGACATTGCAAGATATGCCGCCAGAGAAAACGGCGACGCTTGCAACCTTGATGAGTGAGTTCTTAAAAAAAGCAAATATCGTAGATAGAACAGAAGTGGTTACGACGGAGCGTCGTTAGATCTCTCTTTTGATTTGTTCAAGATAGGTTTTGATGAAGGCGATACGATGCTCGCCTTCTTTTTTTGCGGTCTCGGTGTTGAGATGATCCACCAACTTAAATAATTTTATATAAAAGTGATCGAGGCCGAAGTTCTTGTCGTCGAGATCTCGTTGTGTTGCCCAAGGATCTTCTTCGGAATAGAAGGGGCGACTCATCAACGAAGACGTGGCAAAGCAACGAGCAATGCCGATGGCCCCCAAACTGTCCAAACGATCTGCATCTTGAACAATCTTTGCTTCAAGAGTGCGCGGCTTGATGTTGGCGCTATAGCTGTGAGCCTCGATGGCGTGGCGGATGTCTTCGAAGTGTTCTTCCGGATATTGTACCGACTTGAGATATTCAATGGCAGCCTCTGCAGAAAGACCTGAGGCATAAGGGCGACGTGGATCGCCCTTAGGAACGTTTATAAAGTCATGGAAGAAGGCGGCTGGCATCACGACCTCCCAGCGAGCCTTTTCAGCCTCACAGAGAGCTTTAGCGGTGTTTACGACGCGTTGGATGTGAAGGAAGTCGTGAGCGGGATCCGAGTGGGGATAGATCACTCGGGCTTTGTTTTTAAAGAGGTGATACCACTTCTTTTCATCATACTCTTGTTGGGTGCTCATCGTTTCCATTCCCTGAGTTTAAGTTAGGGCTGAACGCGTTTCACAGAGGGACCGGTTAATTTGTCAAAATACGCCGTGATCGGCTGATCCACGTATTGATCGACATGGGCAAAGGTCATATAGCCGTAACCATTATTGCCCCATTTAGGACCCCAGGAATTTTTAAACATAAAAACTTTGCGAACATCATCGTAGCCCACGATCAAAACGGCATGACCACCGCAACGAATTGTTCCGGCGTCACACTGAGCATTGATCTCTGGAGAGAACGTAAACGTTCCTTTAGTGTCATCGATGTGAGGGATAGAGACTTTGATCGTCACGACGACAGGACGTTCTTGTTTCAATTCATTCACGATATGTTCAGACCAAGGACGTTGCACCCACATTTGGCTCAACATTTTGAATTTCAAACTGCGGTAAGTGACCTTTGGCAAATTCTTTTTGCGAACATCAAAGAAGTTCTCTTGATCAGCCGTGAGGGGCTTCGTGAAGTCGATACTTTCTTTTTGATAAGGAAGTTCGTTTTCTTCATAAAGATACAAATCATCGGCGATGTTCTTCATCACCGTATAGGTGTCACCAAACTCAACTTCCGGGCGCCATGCATTGATTATCTTATTGCGGAAGATTTCGAACTCTTCTGACACATTGTAGTCTTCACCCGTTTGTTTCTTAAACGTGCTTTCCACTAAAGCTGAAATTGCGAAGTAAGCGCAGGTATCGCGGCGTTCTTGATCTTTAACATCTGTTTGGTATTTCAAAAGATTGATCTGCTCCGCGCGGGCGTTTTCAAGATAGAACGAACACAATAAAGCCGCGGCAAAGAACGCGGTTTTAAGAACAAAACTCATGGCAAATCCTTAGTGAGAGGGGCAAAAAACCTCAGGGATTTGCAAAGTCATTGCCAGGTGTTCATGGACTGGCTTGCAGCTCATGGAACAGAGGTGGGTGAGAATTACCAGGGTGTCTAAGGTTTATTCAGCCTCGGGGAGGTCAATCAGTGACTCGGAAGCGGCAACGGGCTCCCACAATTCAATCCTGTTTCCATCAGGATCAAATACCCAAGCAAAACGGCCGAATTCATTTTCGCCAATTTCTGTATCCACGCGCACACCGGCGGCAGCTAAATTGCTTAAACGCGTATTCAATTTATCGGTTTGAAAGCTGACCTGGTAGTCGCCGGCTTCAGTTTGACGAAGAGCGAAGTATCTTTCATACCAATCAAAGAGACGATCGGGTTCTCTGGATTTCATAAAGATATTGTTTAAGTCATTTGCTCTCATGGATCTTAGTTTTGAGCAATTCGACAAGCCGTTCAACATAGGAGAAGATACTTTGCATTAAATCAGCATAGGTCCTTGTGCCTTCAAGAAATTACAACCATGATGAATGACAACATCGGAGGATTGATTGAAGGACAAAGTTGCTAAAATTCTTTTACCCTTGGCGGCTGTCGGGTGTTTGTATCCGGCGGTGGGTTCGGCCACAGCTTTGATCACAGGTGTTTTGATTGCGTTGATCTTCGGAAATCCTTACATCGATACGACTCGTAAACTGACCCACAAACTTTTGACATGGTCGGTAGTGGGTTTGGGCGCAGGGATGAATCTTGAAATCGTAGCTCGCGTAGGATTGCACGGTCTGGGGTACACGATGAGCAGCATCGCCTTCGTTTTGTTGTTGGGATTTTTATTAACAAAGCTTTTCCGTGTGGAAAAGGAAACGGGTTTGTTGATTACAATCGGTACGGCGATTTGCGGGGGCAGTGCCATTGCGGCGGTGACGCCGGTGATTCGTGCAAAACACCACACGGTGTCTGTAGCTTTGGGAACGGTGTTTATTCTGAATGCCATGGCCTTGGTGATCTTTCCTCCGATTGGTCATTGGTTGCAGATGTCCCAAGAACAATTCGGTCTGTGGAGTGCCTTGGCTATTCATGACACAAGTTCTGTGGTTGGTGCGACAGTCAGTTATGGTGCCGAGGCAGCTCAGGTCGGAACGACGGTGAAGTTGGCCCGTGCTTTATGGATTGTGCCTTTGGCTTTTGGTATTGGTTTGATTTTTAATCGCAACAATAAGGGAGAGGCGGGGAAAGCGAAGAAGCCATGGTTTATCTTGGGCTTCTTGATCGCGGCAGCATTGGTAACTTGGGTGCCGATATTGAAACCCGCAGGTGCGGTTGTTGAAATGGTTGCAAAAAGAACTTTGGTTGTGACGTTGTTCTTGATCGGCGCGGGACTTTCTAAAGAAACTCTTCGCCAAGTAGGCGTAAGACCCTTCGTATTGGGGGTAGGCCTTTGGATCATCACGGGCGTCACTACTTTAGGTGCCATCATGACGGGTTGGATTAACTAACGCACCGGGCACCCAAAAAGTGCCTGGCACCTAGGAGTTGGCGAAGTTCTTAAGGGCTTCGCCAGTTAGGCGATAGACGGTCCATTCATCCATGGGGACTGCATTGAGGGATTTATAGAAATCGATAGCAGGTTTATTCCAATCAAGAACGGACCACTCCACGCGGCCACATTGATTTTCTACGGCGATTTCAGCCAAACGTTTTAATAAACTTTTCCCAATACCTTTGCCGCGCATTTCAGGAAGAACAAAGAGATCTTCCAAGTAAATTCCTTTGCGGCTCAGAAATGTGCTGAAGTTATAGAAGTACAAAGCAAAACCCACGGCTTGTTTGTTCCACTCCGCGATCAGCACTTGCACGTGAGAGTTGTGTGCGAAGATTTCCTCTTCTAAAAGGGCTTCGGTGGCGATCACTTCATGGGACAGTTTTTCGTAGTCTGCCAGGTGACGAATGAAATTGAGGATGGTTCCACAATCTGTCCGGTCGGCGACGCGAATAACTAGGGATTTGCTCATAGAAGACTCCTAAGAAGTAAAGATCGTGAAGTGATCGAAGACCTGGGGTTCGTTGATGGAGGAAAGCCAAGGGTGCGTTTGATAAATTCGGTGGCGGATGTAACGTCCTCGTGCCACCACGCGGATGCTCTGGTTTTTGGCGATCCACTTCAAGTCTTCTAAAGTTTTATCGATTGCCGGAGCACTGCCAAAATCAAAAATAAAATAGTATTGCGCTAAGACCGGCTTAAACTCGGGATCCGTTAGATCCTGAGTTTTGATTTTCGCACGAGGGTAGTTGAAACGTTCCAAAACCCGGTTTCCCTCACGCACACGTTCATCTACAAGTTCATATCCCACAAAATTCACTTGGGGATAATGCAGGCCCAGGACGAAGCCCATTCGTCCATAGCCGCATCCCAAGTCCACCACGGTCTCATCTGCTTTGGGATCTAGCAGTTTTAGGATGCTGCGAATTTCAGTGTACGGTGTTTGCAAAGCCTGAACCGGAAGGCCGCGCCAGAAATTCACCGGAATAGTTTGATCTGCTTGAATGTCATAATTTTTGGATTTCAAAAGCGCTGTTTCGATCTCAGCGGTGCGAAATCCCAACCATTCATCAATGACGACAGAGTGTTCCTGAGCTTCTTGATAAGTATGCTCTTCATCAGAAATCAGGGGAAAGGGCCCGGTGGGGTCAAAAGGAATTTTGCTCACTTCAAAGTTTATAGGCTTGAGAGCTCACCCTGTAAAGCAGAAATCCTCAAGAGGGGATTCTGTGTGCCTTGACGGCCCAGACGCTTTTTAAGCTCCAATGGATCGCGCAAGGTTCCATCTTGCAGCATCATAGAAGCAGCCAGTCCTGTCACCCACGCCGTGGCTTGAGAAGTTCCGGTCATCAGGCCATATTGTCCTCCAGGGAGTGATGAATATATATTTTTTCCTGGAGCCGCGATATCCACGGAGTTCTTTCCATAATTACTGCTGGAGATCAGATGGCGGGATTCATCCATCGCGGCGACGGAAAGAATGTTTTTAAGTTTATAACCCGCAGGAAAATAGCCGATCTTATCGGTATTGCGACCATCGTTACCGGCGGCGGCAACAAACAGAATGCCTTGGGCTTGGGCTTCACGAATGGCCTTTTCCTCAAGTTCGCTGCGCTCTTCGCCACCACCAGAATAGTTGATGATGTCCACCTTCATTTTTGTGGCATAGCGGATCGCGCGCACGGTGTTCATAAGGTTGTTTTTTCCCGTTTGGCCGGGATCATAGTATTTTAAGATCATGAACTTCACCCGGGAAGAAAGGGTGCGGGAGCGAATGATCCCTGCGACGTGGGTTCCATGTCCATGGTTGTCGCTGACATCATTATTATTAGAAACAAAGTTCCATCCATGGAGATCCCCGGCATATCCATTGCCATCGTTATCTAGGCCATTGCTTTTTTCATTCGGATTAGTCCACAAGTTGTCGCGAATAAGAGGGTGAGTGATATCGGCTCCCGTGTCGATGATCGCGATGACGATGTCGCGATCCTGGAGTTCTTTGGTCTGCGCTGGTAAAAGCAGGGGAGTTGCTGTGAGGATTCCGAAGACTGTTTTTTGAAGAAGATTGAGTTGTCTCATACCAGACCCTCAAAGCAATTGGAGGGCCAGCTATAAGCGATTCTAATGGCATCTCATTCGGAGATTTGTCACTTCTGTAAATTTAATCTTAAACAGCATAAAACGCAGAACAGCTGTCTAAGAAGTTCCATACACTGGAACCCTTTAGACAGCTGTCTATAATTTCGATCTAATATCTATCAGAAATGCTTATGCGACGCTTTTGATTCCAGGTGGATTGGCAATCGTATACTTGTTACGTCCTGTCTGCTTGGAATTATAAAGAGCCTCATCTGAGCGTTTGTACCAGCTATCAGGGGACTCGTTATTAGCAAGTTGGGCGATACCTAAAGATACAGTAAAGCGAATTTCAAGATTTCCGTGAACGAAAACCTCTTTGCGAATGCGAGCCATGCACTCTTCTGCCATTTTAGCTGCCACCGTGGCATCACAACCTGGCAAGATCACCGCAAATTCTTCACCACCCAGGCGGGCAACGAAGTCCACTTCACGGCTGAAGCTTTCCTGAAGAGTGCGCACGCACTCTTGCAAGACGAAGTCGCCAATATCATGGCCGTAGGCATCGTTGATCTTCTTAAAGAAGTCGATATCAAACAATAGCATCGTCACGGGATCGTGATCCAATTGGTTCAACTGGATATAGCGCTTTACTTGCTCATCAAAACTGCGGCGATTGTGAGCGCCCGTTAAATGGTCTGAGCGCATAGAGCGATTGGCTTCCATCAATTGCTTTTTGACGGTGCTTAAATTCTTTTTTACAGTTTCCATGCGTTTAGAACGACGCTCATTGGAGGCTGTTTGGTGCCTCAAATAGAAGTCGATGAACTCACGGGATTTAGCGCGAAGTTCTTCGATAGAGTTTGATTCAACGGCTTCACGCAATTGTTCCAACGAATCATTCACGGCCCCTTCAGAGGAAGACTCCGCTGTGACTTCCTCACTGAGATTATCAGCGAAGTCCCAAATGATACGTTTGAAATCATCAAAGGTATTTTGCACGTAGGTCACTTCGTCAATACGATAGCTAGAGATAAATTGGCGTAGGCGGAAGAGAATCTTTTCCAGCTCTTCGCCATCGCTATTCATGAGCTCTTTGGCAAATGTGTCCAGCTTTGCACGGACTTTGCGCACAGAGTGATTTTGAACCTCGAAGAGGTTCTTATTATAAACATCGAGAATAAATAGTAAAGTTGCGCGATCGTCTGATAATTGCGGAGTGACTTCGGCATTTTTAGCCGCTGAATTTGAACTCCAATCCATATCCAACTGATCGACCAGTTTTCTTACCCACTGTTTCAACTTCAGCCTCCTGGAACTGTTATTCTTTTTCGGAATGTGAGGGGAGAAGG
Organism: Bdellovibrio sp.; assembly: GCA_017745015.1. Taxonomy (GTDB): domain Bacteria; phylum Bdellovibrionota; class Bdellovibrionia; order Bdellovibrionales; family Bdellovibrionaceae; genus Bdellovibrio. Next base: position 20,451 of record JAGIAF010000010.1, read on the forward strand.
TTAACAGGCGCTCGACGGTAGTCGTGCGGATTCTCACAATAAGACATTGTCACACTGTGCTTTTTTACACCCATATGAAGGTTTCCTCAAAGCTCCTTAATAAGATCATTAAACTGTCAAAGAAATGTAGAGGAGGATGGTGCCATGGGCGTAAGCGGGGAGGTCTCCGGACCTGATTTCACGAAAGGTGTTTCCATTGATCTGATCAAAGAGGGCGAAATGCTCTTGGGGCACGTCGGTGATAAGGGCGTGTTGCTGGTGAAGGTGGATGGAGAGATTTACGCCGTGGGTTCTCATTGCACTCACTATGGTGCGCCTCTTAATGACGGACTTTTAGTAGGTCATACTCTGCATTGTCCTTGGCATCACTCTACATTTAGCGTGAAGACCGGAGAAGCCTTGAAAGCTCCAGCCTTGGTTCCTATTTCTTGCTGGAGCACCGAAGTTCGCGATGACAAGATTTTCGTAACCGGAAAAAAGAAAATTCCCGTGGGGATTCGTCGCGGCACCGAGAGTCAGCATATTGTCATTATAGGCAGTGGAGCTGCGGGCACGGCAGCGGCGGCGATGCTTCGCCGTCATGGATTTGCCGGTGGGATCCAAATTATCAGTGAAGACGAAGTTCCTCCTTATGATCGCACCAATCTGTCTAAAGACTATTTAGCAGGAAATGCGCAAGAAGACTGGATGCCGCTTTTTAAGGAGAACTTTTATGAACGTCATAAAATCAATTTGAATCTGGGAGTCATGGCCGTACGAATTGAGCCCCGTCGCAAATCCGTGCTGCTTTCTGATGGTCGCACTATTCACTATGACAAGTTGCTTTTAGCGACGGGTGGAACGCCGATGCAGCCGCCTATACCTGGAATCGAAAAAGAAAATGTTTTTATGCTGCGCTCGATGCGGGACTGTCAAAAAATTATCGATCGTACGAGCTGGGCTCAAAAAGTCGCGATTATCGGTGCGGGATTTATTGGTCTTGAAGTCGCGTCGTCCTTACGCGCTCGCAACCTGGAAGTTCACGTGATTGCGCCCGAAGAAATGCCCTTGCTAAAAGCCCTGGGGGTTCATGCAGGAAGTTATCTGAAACATTTGCATGAAAGAAATGGCGTACACTTTCATTTGGGACATTCGGTAAAGGAAATTCGCGATCGCAGTATTCTGTTGGATGAGGGCGTTACGGTCGAGTGCGACTTCGTGATTGTTGGAACTGGCATTAAGCCGAACACCGCCTTAGCCCAACAAGCGGGATGTGAAATTGATCATGGTGTTTTAGTTAACGAATTCCTTGAAACCTCGGTTCCAGATATTTATGCGGCTGGGGATATCGCTCGCTGGCCGGATCCTCGCTGCATGCGCAATATTCGTGTCGAGCACTGGGAGGTGGCGGAACGTCAAGGGCAAGTGGCCGCTTCGAATATGATGGGCGAGCGTGTGAAGTTTAACGATGTGCCGTTTTTTTGGACTCAGCACTATGACAAGGTTCTGTGTTACATTGGTTTTTCAGATCGCTATGATCGCATGGATGTTTTAGGTGATGTGGAGAAAGATGATTTCGCCATAGCCTACTATGAAGATGATCGAGTAGCAGCCTTCCTGACAGTGGGCCGAGATCGCGAGAGCTTGCAAATTGAAGATGCCCTCAACCATATGGATTCTGATAAAGCCCAAGAGATCTTTTTGGAATATGAACGGCATCTACGCCGTCCGCCTCCAGAGGTTCCCAATTATTTTGAGCCGAGTCCTTGATGGCGACGTCCAAGCAGGGCGATTGCCTCGGCTTTAATTTTGCGAAGCAATTTTTTGTCGAAGCTCGGAAGCTTCGGATTAAGAGCTTGCATGCGATGAACTAGAATGGACGAAATGAAGTGATTGCGCAGTTTTTTATTATCCGCAGGAATGATAAACCAAGGTCGTTCTTTGTGATGAGTGGCTTTGATGATCTGGTCATAGGCCTCTTGGTATTGATTCCACAACTGACGCTCTGTTAAATCGCTTAATTGAAACTTCCAATGCTTCTTTGGATTATCCAAGCGCTCGGCAATGCGTTGGGCTTGTTCTTTGTGGCTGATGTGCAAAAAGAACTTAAGAAGAGTCACCCCTTCATTCACGAGCATTTTTTCAAAGGCATTGATGTCTTGAATTCGATTTTGGATTTGCTTTTTCGTATGAGTTTGGTGCACCGTTGGAACAATCACGTCTTCATAGTGACTGCGATTGAAGATGACCATTTCGCCTTGTTCTGGAGTCTCCCTATGAACTCGCCACAGATAATCATGACGGGATTCTAAATCCGTCGGCTTCTTGAAAGAAACAACTCGGACCCCTTGAGGGTTGGTAACACCGAAAACGTGTTTGACTGTTCCATCTTTTCCTGAAGTGTCAAGCCCCTGCAACACGATAAGAATCTTATGCTTTGATTCTGCAAAAATAAGTTCCTGGAGGCTTGCTAAGTCATCACTGAGATCTTGAAAATCAAGTTCCAACTCTTCGTCGGTAAGATCGCAATAGTCTCCGCCGTTGGAAGATACTTTGGCGAGAGACTTCTTGTGCGGCGGGAAAAACATTTTATCTCTAATCATACTAAAACCTAAAAGTGGGGTGCCCGGGAAGCACCCCTTAAAAAATTAATGACTGACGCGAGCTTCGCCTTCATCAAGACGGGCCTCTAAAGAGATTTCCGTATCGAGTAAGCGTGAGATAGGACAGTTGTTCTTGGCATCTTCGGCAATTGTATTGAACTGCGTTTGATCCAATCCTGGAACTTTGGCTGACAAGTCCAAGTGAGATGCCGTTACCGTCCAATCATTGCCGCTTTTTTCAAGTGTCACGGTTGCGCTCACTTCCAGTGATTCAGCAGTGAAACCCTTTGCACTTAATGCTCCAGAAAGTGCCATGGCAAAGCAACTGCTATGCGCTGCGCCGATAAGTTCTTCAGGATTTGTTCCAGGAACATTGCCGAAGCGTTTTGAGAAGGAATAAGGTGTGCGATTCAGTACACCACTCTCGGTTGAGATTTCACCTTGTCCCTGTTGTAAATTTCCGCGCCAAACTGCGGATGCTTTTCTTTGCATGAGGCCTCCTTGTGTTTAAGAATCTTTTTTTCGTTGATAGATTTTCGACCACTCTTTGTAGTTTTCAAAAACGGGTTCAAAAAACAGGCTGTAAAACCACATTCCCAAAAGAGAGCCAATAGCGCAGGAGATGATGGAGAATACTGTGGTGACGAAATCCTTCATGCCGCTGGCTTGGCTGGCACTGACAAATTCGGTAAGTCCCACAAGGGCTACGGAGGTTGGAACCAAAAGCCACAACGCTGGAAGAAAGGTAATCAGCATGGGTGGGCCCTTCATGCGACTGTGAAACATAAAAGTAAAAGGCGTCACGACCATGGCGCCCAAGAACACTGACATGTAACCGCCAAAAGAAATATCGGCGACTATTTGGACGCCGTAGGCGATGTAAAGAGCGATGACGATCCAGAAAAAATCACCGTGAGTTGTTGAAAAGTGCAGGCGATGGCCAATAGCAAAAATTAAGACTCCCACCCATTGAGCCCACATTCCCAGTTGCTGCGCGGGATCGACGACATAGGTTGCCGAAGGAGGTAGCTTTACAATCATCGCGGCGGTTACGATACCCAAAGTTAAAAGAACGACTTTGATCAACGCACTGATAAAACGGCTTGAACCGGAGACCATATCTCCCAAAGAAAGTTCTGCGGTGGCCATAGCCATGGAGCCGCCGGGGAGGAATGTCACAAGGGCTGCGATCATCACTTTGATGGAGGAAATCCCAAAGCCATATTTGGTGGATAGAAAAGCTACGCCTCC
>JAGIAF010000110.1 GCA_017745015.1 Bdellovibrio sp.
GTCCACAACAGTCAGCAAACTCATTTGGCGCAATGTATCTGGCAAAGCTATAGGCTTTTTCACGCGCTCGCTAAAGAACGGAAAATTCCAAAACTTTTTAAAGCTGACCCGGTGTTTGGCTTGAATCTTTTGGCAGAAAAAAACCGTGCGCAAAGACTCGTGGGGTGAAATCAAATAGTCGACTTCTTGGTTTTTAAGATCGGAGATGATTTTGCCGTAGGTTGCGGCGTCACCTTTTTTGATTTCAAAAACTTGATCGACGAGTTTAGTTTTGAGGAAGAAGTCACCGAAGCCTTTACGGCAGACGAGTGCTAATTGGTGATCAGGCCAAATCTCTCGACAACGTTTCAACAGCGGAATGGAGAGCAGTAAGTCCCCCAGAAAGGCTGTTTGTACGACAAGATTCAACGGCATGAACGATCTCCTCCAAAGAGACCTGATCGTAACACATTATGCTTTTTTCACAAGTTCTCTTCCAGCACGGGCTGCAGGGACTCTTCGTCAAAATAGCAGCACCACGGCCATAGAGATCAATCTCGTGAGCACAAGTGGGACCAAACCACGCAATGACTTGCTTGCTCTGAGAAATCGCCATATGCATTCCCAGGCTGTCCCCAGTAATAACAAGATCACAAGCCGCAACGCTCACCAGCCCGTCTCGCAATCCTGATTGTGTCGGCGTATCAATGACAGAGAGCCCGGCGGCAATATCACGATTGCGCTGCGTATCTTCAGGGCCACCAAGAAGCACGATGCGCGCCTCAGGATAGGTTTTCAAAAGTTGCTCAATGAGCAGGCGATGATAATCCACGGTGAGCTTTTTGTGAGCAATCACATTGCTGCAACCCGTGTTAAGACCAATGATAAAAGACTTCGTTCCAAGCCATTCTTGACGACGAGCCAGTCGCTGCCCTTCCTCTTGGGAAGTTAATGGCAACCAGTACGGATCACGTTGATAAGGACCAAGTTCCAAAGCTTCGACCATCAACTGAGTCTCAGGCTTTTTATTTACAAAGAACTTCTGATGATTATCAAGACCCAACTGCCACAACTCTTCAGCTGCTGGTGTTGCCGGCAAGATCGCACCGTTCAGAGGATTTGCGACAAAACCCAAAACCTGATCCACAGTGGTGCGACGAAGAACTCCACAGGCTTTCAAAGATTTGTCGATCACCAATGCCACTTCAAATTCCAAAGCACCCAATTGCAAAAGATCGGACTCACTTGTTGTGAGAACACGGTCGATTCCGGGATGATTTTTTAAGAGATGATGAGCGGGAGCATCCGTCACCCATGTAATCATGGCTCCTGGATATTTTCTTTTTATGGCCTTCAATAGACTCGTAGTACGAACGACCGCGCCCAAGGCACCTAAGTGAACCAATAGAATTGACGTCTTCGGTGTATCAAAATGCGCGCAAGTTTGATCACATTGCTCACTTTTGTTACAGGGCTTGTAGCCGGAAAAATGTCGACAGTTCGTATTTGCCATATCTGACATTGTAGAACATCAAGATTTTTTGAGTCAGTCCGGTTGCGGTTTCAGGACCTTTGAAGAGTCCATATTTCCCTGTTTTTTCCGATAAGAAACACTATGAAAATCGAGCAAGAGAAGATTCAGCTTAAAACCTTTAAAACCCTGGCTCACTCGAATGGTGGCACGGTTTACTTGCCTTCTGGACTGAGCAGTTTTGAACTCAGTCCCCTGCAGTTTTCATATTTGGAAGTTCTAAAAAACGGCACATCCCTTGAGGGCTTGGTTCACTTCTTTTTAGGACAAGGATGGTTGGTCAGCTTCCGTGAGCTGTTTGCCTTGATGCAGTTCTTAGTTACCGAGCGACTTCTGACGAATACAACGATTATTGATTACTTTAAAAAGTACAATTCCAATGAAGCACCGATGGTGTTCAGCTCTTTGGAAGTCATGCAAGGGACTGCGGTAAAACCGAATCCTGCAGAGTTGCCGTTCTTTCGCAATTTAGATCTGCGTTTAGCACAACATCTTTTACAGCAATCCGAAAAGTTCGTTGTGCCGCCGAACATCCGCCTCACTCATGCCGGCACTCAGCTGCGTGATATGTTCATTCTTTTAAAAGGTTCTGCAGCTATCTACAAAGTTCTTTCAGAGACTCGCCGTCAAATGGTGGCCACTCTCCATGCCGGAGCTCTTTTTGGTGAACGTGGTTTCTTGCTGAATCAGCCGCGGAATGCCGATGTGGTCACAACGGCACCGTCAGAAGTTTTGCGTGTTCGCCACTTACCTGAGTTTGATCAGTTGATTAAATCGGACAAAGCGCAAAGTCTACAACATCGCTTTTTGGTGATGCAAGCCTTGCTATCCTCCCCGTTCTTTAAAGACCTTCCAACGGACAGTTTGGATGCATTGATTTTTACTGGAAAACTTGTACAGGCTCCGGCCCATCAAGTTCTTTTCCAAGAGGGACAAAAAGGCAATACGTGCTACATCCTGATTCAAGGCTCAGTGGTCGTAAGTAAGAATCAAAAGCCGATCAATGTTTTAAACCAAGGCTCTTGCTTTGGAGAAATTTCTCTTTTGATGAGCGGAGGAGTCCGCACGGCAACAGTCTCGACTCAACTTGCTTCCATCTTCTTAGAAATCCAACAAAATGATTTCTATAAAATGCTCTCGCAAAATTTGATCTTAGCAAAAGAGATCGAAACTCTTGCAGCTGAGCGTCTGTCTAAAGATGCCCAACGCCGCTAACGCACTGCAGACCCAAAATATGCCTGGCACCCTATGGTGTACTTGGTTTTCCTGGGGTGATTGATACGACTTGAGAGACGAGGGTTCCGATTTTGATTTTGGCTTCAATGCGCAAGATGTACTTATGTTCATCGTCAGAAAGCCAGATCAAGTTTTCACCGATGGATTTATATTTACCCTTCAAAGTGATGTTGGGCTGTACCACGATGGCTTTCATTGGGCCAAGTTTTGTATCGAGAACCTCTTTGCGCAGGGCTTTTCCCGAAAACACTAGGTTTTCTTTATCGTTGGCAACGACGAAAGAATACTCTTTACCCACTTCCCATTTGAACATACGCATGTAAAAAACGGAGCTGTACACGTTTTGTGCGTAAGCTGGGATGTCCCAGTGCTGCTTCTTTTCTTCAACGCCGTCTTCTTTAGTGACTTTACGATCCCAGAACGTGGCTGTGTGTTTTTCATTATCGAAGAACATTTTTGACTCACGGAGCTGACCGGATTCCTTCACGTGAAGCTCGAAGACCGTCGGGATCAAGCTTTCGTAATCCATGAAAATATCCACGTTATCTTCAACGGAGTAAACAGAGTTGAACAACGACACCGTTTTAATCGCCATACCTAATTTGTAAGCTGGACGGTCATTTACTTTTACAAATGGGAAGACTTTAAAGCGCAACTCCCCGGCTGACATTTTAAAGTAGGTCACATCGTGAACCACTTCTTCGCCGACTTGAAATGGATCCACCAGAGGACGACGGCCGTTAAAGCCCGCATCATCTTCAATTTCTGGCGGACGACGTGTTGGCGCCGCAACGGCGACCGCTTCTGCTTTCTTTCCTTTTTTAGGAGCAGGCGTTGGCTTCGCTGTTTTCTTAACGTCTTTGATAAGAGTTTTTGTTTTTACTGGTTCTGGCTTCGCGACAACGGGTGCGGTCGGAGGTGCTGTTTCACCCGGTGCTGGAGCAGCAGGAGGTGGAGTTGCCGGTTGTTCAATTTTTACGGCTTTATCAAACTCGTCGATTTTTTGAAGCTGATCTTCTTTTTCATACTTCAAAAATGAAGTTGAACAAGACGTCAAAAAAGAGATCGCAATAAAACATCCAAGAATTGCCGTTTTGCCCACTAAAAATCCTTCCAACGACGGTGCACCCACATCCACTGTTCTGGATGTTTACGGACGATGGCCTCCAGCTTATCCGTGAAAGCTTGAGTGACCTTCGCCACGGTTTGATCCTTATCTTCGGATACATAAGGACTCAAGTCCATCGCTGGTTCAACAACCACATGAACTTTGCCGTCTTCCCCCTCATAGGTATAGATAGGCAACACAGGGGATTTTGCCTTCTGCGCGAACAAAGCTAGACCATAGGCTGTTCCGGTTCTTTTGCCAAAGAATGTCGTCGCAACGCCAAAAGGTTTTCCCATGTACTGATCTAACACGAATACCAGAGCGGCATTTCTTTTAAGTGCTTTCAAAATATCAAACGCATTCGTCGGCCCATGGGCATCGATGTACTTCACCCCTTGCGCGCCACGGATGGCGAACCACAAATCATTGAACCACTGAGTTTTAAAACGTTTTGTGATAATGCAGATTTCTTGGCCTTTCAAAGAAATAGCATTCGCTGCCAAATCCCCGTTCCCCAAGTGCAAAGTTAAAAAGAACATTCCCTTACCCGCTTCACGGGCTTTTTCAACATTCTCCCAACCTTCAAAGATCACATTTTCCTGCACCCACTTCGGCGTCATAGATGGAATAAAGAAAAACTCGCCGAAGTTATAGCCTAGTTGATAAACCGACTCGCGGCCTACAGTTTTTCTTTGTTGATCGGTCCACTCAGGGAAAGCTGTTTTCAAATTATCGAGTACGATTTTTTTGCGGAAACCAAAGACATCAAACCACAGAAAACCAATCCACGAGCCTGACAGACGCAGAACTTTACGCGGCAAGAGGCCGCTGAGGAAGATTCCGATTTTAACAAAGAAGCTGACTAATAATTTCATGCAGACGTCCTTTTTTCCCAAGCTCAGCAACTTCCAATGAGGAGCTCCAAAGCGTGGAACCATCAGGCATCAGATGGCTCAATTTCACAGCGTCTTTACCTGTAGTAATCAGATAGTCGCATTGTGATTTTTGAAACTCGTCCCAAATCTTATGGGCGTCGTTTTGCGTGTACTGATGATGATCGCGATAGTGAATACTTTTTTTAGAAACGTCGCCGACGTTTCTCATCATTTTTTCAAAAACATCAGGACGAGCGATGGCAGAAACCAGGAACAATTTCTTTCCGCGCATTTCCTCTGCGGTCTTCGTTTCATGGCGATGATTAAAGGTCTTAATGTCGTAACCGAAATAAAGAACTTCTTTGCCTTTAGGAATACGAGCTTCCAAAGCCTTAAGATGATCTTCCGAGGTCAGATTGCATTTCGACAGAACAATCACATCGGCACGCCCAAGTCCTTCCCAGGACTCCCGACCGCGGCCTTCTGGAACGACTTCATAGTTTGACAACGTTTCCGTCGCATCAAGAATAACTATATTCAGATCACGCGCCAATTTGCGATGTTGGAATCCATCATCAACGATCAAAACATCGTACTGACCATGGCTCACGGCGAACTGAGCCGTGCGCCACTTGCTGTCGCCTACGTAAACGCGAACATCAGGATTAGCTTGGGCCAACAACACCGGTTCATCGCCATAATAGCGTGCAGCAAACGGATGAGTCACATCTACCGGAGTAGGCTCAGAGGCATCGGCACGATAGGAACGGCTGACCACAGCGACTTTCTTGCCGTCAGCTACCAAAGATTTCAGACAGAAATCCGTGATCGGCGTCTTCCCCGTCCCACCCACTGTCAAATTTCCGATACTGATAACTGGAACCGGCGCTTTATACACAGAGATCACACCGCGATTGTAGAGGGAGTTTTTCACTCCCACTATTTGTTCATAAAGATATGAAAGCGGTTTTAGGTAATATCTCATTTCGTTAGATACTCATCGAGGGCTTTCACCACACGTTGAGTGGCTCCTTTGTCTCCAAGATAAGATCTCAATGAAGCTAGATCCGCCACCACTTGAGCTTTGTATTCGGGCTCTGTGATATAGCGTTCAAGCAACGCCGCGATTTTCTCTGGCGTCACATCGCTTTGGAATCTTTCAGGGACGGCTTCTTTATTTAGAATCAAGTTCACCAAACCGAAGTACTTGGTTCCGCGCACCACAAGCTTCGCGAAAACACCCGTCAGCCACTTCATGCGGTACATGATGACCATCGGCTTTTTCAATAAGCCCACTTGCAAAGTCGCAGTTCCCGAAGCCACCAACATCATATCCACTAGGTGGATCATGCGGAAGGGTTCATCCTTCAACAAGATGTACGGCAGACGGAAGTCTTCCAAAAGATCTTGCATATGCTCTTTGCTGAAAGTTGGTGCCGTCAAAATAACGACTTTCAAATTTGGATATTTTTTAGAAAGAATACGTGCGGCATCCAATTGAATCTGCAAATGCATTTTCAACTCTGAACGGCGACTTCCCGGCATCAAACCCAAAACGATTTCATCGTCACGGATGCCACATTGATTGCGATGAGTTTTCAAATACTCTTTATCATCAATCAAGCGTTCATCGAGTTCATCCAAAAGCGGATGGCCGACGAAATCAACAGGGACACCGTGTTCTTCATAGAATGGAACTTCGAATGGGAAAAGAACAAAAACCTTTTTACAGTATTTTTGGATGGTTTTCACACGGCCTTTGCGCCATGCCCACACTTGCGGAGAAATATAATACACCACGGGAATTCCCATAGCGTGCAATTTCTTAGCAAGCATCAAGTTGAACTCAGGATAATCCATGACCACGACAACTTTAGGACGACGCTTTTCAGCTTCCTCAACCAAACGGTCGAATACGCCTTTAAGTAATGAGTAGTTGTTGATGATCTCAACCGCACCCACAATGGCCATTTCTTCAGATTTACCAAAGCGTTCAAAGCCCAGGTTTTCCATGTCTTGGCTGCCAACACCGAAAGCATGGATATTACGTCCCTGCTTTTTCCAGGTCTCTAGAATTCTTTGAGCGTATGTGACACTGGAGGCCTCGGCGGCCACGAACATTACCTGATCCATTATGCCTCAATCATTTTTTGGATATCTTCGATCGCGCGAAGAGCTTTCAAACCGTCAAGACCCGTTACTACCGGTTTCTTGTCGTTCAAAACAGCGTCGATAAACGCGTCTGTTTCTTTTTGAAGAGCATCGGCTTTTTCCACAGTCCACTTCGTAACTTTCGTCAAATCGTCTGGAGTACCAGAACCTTTGGCGACTTTTTCAAGTTCGTGGATACCCGTGTTCGCGAAAATCGTGCAGTCGTCTTGAACTACACGGATCGATCTTTGAGCCACCGGAGAAATACGGCTGACCGTGATGATCGCGTGAATTCCGTTTTTCATTTTGAAAGAGATCGAAGCCGTATCCAACTCTGGAGAAACCAGTTTTGAACCCGAAGCGATCATGCTTTCGATTTCACTGTCTGCCAACCAGAACAACAAATCCATATCGTGGATTGCCAGGTCATGCAGAACCGAAACGTCGGCACCGCGCGCTTTATAAGGAGCTGTTCTTACCAACTCAATCGTGCGCACATTCTTCATGTGTTTCTTTAATTCATTTACGGAAGGATTGAATCTTTCAATATGTCCTACCGCCAATTTCACATTGTGCTTTTCAGCCAAGGCCAACAATTCTTCCGCTTGAGGAACTGTTGCTGTGATTGGTTTTTCTACGTTCACATGAACGCCGTTTTGCAAGAACAGCTTCGCCACTTCATAGTGACTTTGCGTGCTGGCTGCGATTGTTACCAAGTCCACCTGACCGATTAGGTCTTGGGGACGGTGGAAGCTCTTCACTCCCAGTTCAGCAGCGATTTTGTCAGCTTGAGCTGGGAATGCATCACAAACCCCCACCAATTCTACGTGGGGATTGTTTTTATACTTTTGGGCATGGAAGTTACCGAGGTAACCGACGCCGACCACGGCGCCACGCAATTTCTTACTCATCGTCTTGCCATCCTTTAGGGCTTCTATCAACCGCGATACCGCGTTTTGAAGATCTGATGAAGTTGATGAAGTACTCAATGTTCGGGCTCATTGTGCACTCTTCTTGAATACGGGCGATCCCCTCTTCAACAGTGTGTGAACCCATAATGATGAGTCGGATTGCTTTATGAACGTTAGAAATTTCGGCACGGTCAAAACCCTTACGAGCCAAACCGATTTTGTTGGTTGCACGGATTGTCGCGTAGGTACCTTGAGCACGGCAGAACGGAAGAATATCTTTATTCACGATGCTGCTGCCCGCAATGAACGCCATTTTACCAACTTTAGTAAATTGGTTCAAAGCACTCATACCACCGATGAACACGCCATCAGCGATTTCACAGTGCCCCCCCAAGTGAGTGTTGTTCGCCATGATAACATTGTTACCCAACTTACAGTCATGACCTACGTGAGTGTATGCCATGAAATAGCAATTGTTACCGATTTCAGTTTTTTTATCACCCTTGCTTGTGGCAAGGTTAACTGTCGTAAATTCACGGAAGACGTTGTTGCTTCCGATAATCAAGCTTGTTGGTTCACCCTTATAAGAAATATCTTGAGGCGCACCACCGATCGCGGCACCCGGGCAGAAATGATTGTTCTCGCCGATTTCTAAAATACCATAGCGAGAGCCCAAAGTGACGTGACCTTCTACGAGAGTGCCTTTTCCGATTTTTACTTTACCTTGGATAAGGCAGTAAGGGCCAATCTCTACGTCGTCAGCCAATTCGACATCTGGGGAAAGAACGCTGGAAGGATGTACTTTATAATTTGCCATGTGAACTGTATCCTAAATGCAACTTTGCAATGCTTGAATTTAAAAAGGGCCCTTATCAGGCCCTTTTTAGTTTCTTCTTTTAAAAACTATTTCTCTTTTTCGTAAGCTTTAATCACTTCATCAGTCAGATCAGAATCTGCTGTTGCGAAAAGAACCGATTGGTTGTTTTCAAGGATCATAGTGTAACCTTTGTCCTTAGCGATTTTCGCGATGACTGTTTTCATTTTCGTCAAAATCGGAGCCGTCAATTCGCGCTCTTTCTTTTGGATTTCCATTTGGCTTTTGCCAACCACATCACGATATTTCAACATTTCTTCTTGGAATTCAGCTTGTTTTTTACCAAGCGCTTCTTCAGATAGAACTGATTTTTTCTTCTCGATATCTTCGCCCATCTTTTTAAGATCAGCTTCTTTTTTCTCTAGTTCTTTTTTCTTTTTGTTGAACTCAGTTTCCAACTCAGTCTTCGCTTTTTTACCAGCAGAAGTAGATTGAATAGCTTTTTGCATATCAACAAAACCAACTTTGCTCTCAGCCGCGTTTACAGAAGCCGCCATCATAAGCACGCTCAACGCCACAACCAACTTTTTCATTTCAAATCCTCCTTAAAAACGTAAAAAGTCCTAAATTCCAAAAACCAAAATCTAAATTTCCCTTACCATCGGCTGATCAAAAAGGTTCAGCCGCGAGGCGGAGGGACTTCCCGCAGCGCAGGCGTGCTTGCAGCACGTCGGAGCGAGGACAAGGCCCGACAACGAAGTGGATGGGCCTTTTTCATCAGCCGAGCTAGAAACTCGGGCCGATTGAGAATTCGAATACCGTCGCATCATGATAGTTCGGGTCACGATTGAGTGGGAAACCCCATTCGAAACGCAACACCCCGATAGGTGAATACCAACGGATACCGAAACCCACGTCAGAGAAGAAGTTTCCATCCAACGTATCGTCCGCCGCACCAATATCAAAGAATCCAGCTCCCATGATGCCAGCATCTTTTACCAAAGGGAACTGCAATTCTGTACGAGCCATCGCCTGTTGAGTACCACCGTAGAAGCGCATCGCATCGATTTGCGCTTGCGCTGGGCCGACTTTTGGAAGTCTCTCATCGTAAATCTTTTTCGAGAACTTCATCTTACCTACGCGGTACGAACGATAACCACGCAAAGAGTAAGGTCCACCTAGCAAATACAATTCATTGAATGGCACGGGCTGACCGTCAATACCATCGATACGAGCGTATTGAAGATCATTTCTCCACACCACATCCCAGAAGATGTTCTTGAAGTAGCGGAAGATACCGTTACCACGATTGTACTTCAACTGACCGAAGCCTGCATACTCATAAGAGACCGCAGCGAAAATACCTTTTGTAGGCGAGAAACGGTCATTTCTCGTGTCGTACTCCAAAGTACCCGTCAAAGAAATCGTTTCGCCAGACGCAGTTTCAAGAGGGAAAAGATCCGTATCGGTAATTGGCTGTCCCGTAGAATCATAACGAGTTGTCAGATCCGATTTGTCGTACTTCGCGCGCAAGTAACCGCGTGTGTTTTCCGCAACAGGGTGACCAAAACGCAACGTCGCACCCGTATGCTCTTCATCGTAGTCTAGACGACCTGTATTTGTACTTTTATAGACAGATC
>JAGIAF010000111.1 GCA_017745015.1 Bdellovibrio sp.
TTGCCATTCTTTAAAGAATTTGAAAAAGAGGCGCTGGAGTTTTTTTCAAATGCCTCTTCGTTGCCATATTTGCAATACGAGAATGGATTCTTCTATCGTACGAAACGATCCGTTGAAAACCCTCGAGGTTTGTTTCAAAGAATTTCTCATGACCAATTTATTGCGAAAAATGATTCCTGGCAGACACTTCTTGATCTGGATGTTTTAAGCGCCAAAGAGAAGTCGGCTTTCTCTATAAGTTTTTTTTCAATCTGTGAAGACAGAGCCCTTTTGCACTTATCAGATGGAGGCACCGACTCTTGCGAGATTCGAGAATTCTCACTGAAAGAGTTGAGCTTTGTTGGTAGAGGATTTCATTTTCCTTCTTCGAAAGGGAGAGCTGTCTTTTTAGAAAAAGATCGCATTTTCATTTCTACCCACTTTGATTCACAGTCATTCACTAAATCGGGTGGTCCTAGGAAATTGAAAGTATTAAAGCGTGGACAGGATTTAGCGCACGCAGAGCTTGTATTTGAAACTGACGAGTCCGAAATGGGTGTTTACTTTCAGAGGGAGCGTCTTGGCACGAACAACTATCTCGTTCAGCATGTAAAGACTTGGGATCTTAAGGTTAACTATTTATATAGAGACGGGAGGGTTCAGAAGTTGGACCTTCCAGAGACTGTCGATGTTCTCGGTATTTTTGAGAACCAAGTTATATGTCAGTTTGAGGAGGCTTACGAAGGTATCAAGCCTGGAAGCCTTGTCGCAATATCTTTGGAAGACGCCCTTGCTGGTAAAGTAATTTTTAAAATGATTCATGAGTCGCAGGGCACGTCCCAGGTGAGCTTTCGCAGAACCCAGGTTGCTGATCGTTCTATTTGGATTCAAGTTCTTGAAAACTATGTACCTTGTGTAAAGAAAGTATCCTGGAGCGATAATAAGTGGAAGGTAGAAACGGTAGAAACAGGCTCCGAGCTAACGACAACTATTGAGTTAGTTATGCCTGATGCCGATGAAGCCTTCGTTCGTACCGAGGGATTTCTTTCTCCTCCACAGCTGATGTTTGTGAAGTCTCCGACAAACATAATGAGCCTCTTGAACTCTTCACAAGAGGACTTTTCGAATGATCATCAGGTGTCCAGAAAGACATGCCTTTCAAAAGACGGAACTGAAGTGCATTACTTCTTTATCGGAAGGAAGTCGGCAACTGGGGCTCCCGCTCCCACATTGATTTATGCTTATGGTGGGTTTGGAGTACCTCAGTTTCCAAGCTATCGTGGCGTCATGGCTAAGTTATGGTTGAAAAGAGGTGGTCAATTTGTTTTGGCCAACATCAGAGGTGGTGGGGAGAAGGGGCCTGAGTGGCATGAAGCCGCAAAAAGAGTGAATCGCTATAAGTCCTATGAGGATTTTATTGCGATCGCTGAGGATCTTATAAAAAACAAAAATACGACGCCAAAGCAACTCGCGATAATGGGTGGAAGTAACGGTGGTTTATTGGTTGGTGCCGTGACAAATATTCGCCCCGATTTATTTTCTGCCGTGCTTTGCTTGAATGCGCTTTTGGATCTGAAGCGGTATCATCTGCTTTTCTCAGGTAGAAACTGGATTGATGAGTATGGAAATCCCGATGACGAGAAAGACTGGGATCATCTAGAAAAGATTTCTCCTTTTCACAATGTTGATCCGTCAAAGCTGTATCCGACAGTATTTTTTGAAACGGCAATTACTGACGACAGAGTTCATCCGGCGCATGCTCGGCGAATGGCCGCTTTATATAAGAAGCATAATTTACCTTATTGGTTTTACGAAAATATAGAAGGTGGTCATTCAGGCGACGGGGCTTTGCACAGTAATGCCTATCTTTCTGCTTTAAGATATGCATTTTTATACGAGCGCTGTTTTACCTAAGGTTGGTAGGCTGATAAAATTTGGAATGGTTCGCATAGAGTAATGGTGTCCAAGCACAGTATTATGCGAATCAGTCATTTCTTGGTCTCTATTGCGTTTATTTTTGATTTGATTGCTGAAAATGGAACGAACCGGGAAAAGGTTCGCTTGGGAAAAAATGGTCGGGGAGATAGGATTCGAACCTACGACCCTCTGGTCCCAAACCAGATGCGCTACCAGACTGCGCTACTCCCCGACAGAGTCAGAAAACTACATAATTCTGAGGTCAGTTGTCAAACTACTAGATTCTAACGCGTAATATAAGTATCCTTTTTTCACATGGAAAAGTTCATTAACTCCCTCCCGAAACCTGTTCTCGCATTTTTAGCTATATTATTAGGCATTGGGTTCTTCATGATCTGGAATCCCCCGCATACAGTTTGTGATACGCAGGAAGAAGCCATGCGTGAAGCTCTCAAAGGACAGCTATTTCCGACGCAAATGAAGAAGAACACAATCCCTCCGTCCATAACTCGCGAAAAAGAATCCTGTCAGCTCGGGAACTCGGCGGGTTCCTGCTATGAGTACTTTACGACTCTTAAAAATATTGCCGCTGTTATTGGTAAAGGATCTTCCGAGTGCACAGCTCAACTATATAACGCCAAGGAAGTCGCGTCGGCGATGAGTGATGGTATCGAATTGATGGTGCGGTTGGCGTGGGGGGTGAAGCCTCCAGAACCGGGACCAGAGAGATTTGGCTGGTTGCAAGAAGCTGAGATCGCAACGTTCTGTCGTCTTAAAAATATCTATGTCAGAGCAAATGGAGAAGAAGCTTGGACCGCTCTTCGTCAGAAGATCGCCGCCAAGCTTCCAGGGGAAGACGTGGCACCGTCAGCAGATCCTACGCAAACCATAGTGGAGGCGCGTAAGGCGACTGTGATGTTGTCGGAGATGGATATTTGGAATCGCAGCTTGTTTTCGGTTCGCTGCGAGGTCTTTTAGAGAGTCATCAGGTCGATGGACTTCCAGGTGGGTTTTTGATTTTTAAATTCCAGGCGGCCATAAAGGGCGAAGCTTGAGTCTAATTTATGGCGAATTAAATATCTGAGGGACTCAACGTATTCGAGAGTCCACTCAGAAGGGTTCAAGCCAAAGCTGCTCAGTTCAGAGTGAAGTTTCTTAAGAGTTTGATTTTTAGTGTTCATAGCATCCGTCCTTTAAAATTTGTTCGTGACGGATAGACCCTATTGCAAGGCGGTGGCCGTCCTTGCCGTATCTCAAAGCGCAATAAATGGTAGCAGGGGTGCTCCTTGCCTTGAGTTGTCCAGGTGAGTGGTCTATTTTCTTGGATATGAGACGAAATAAATTTCTTGAGTACCTATTAGTTCAGTTCGCAGTGATCATTGCGGTGATGATTATCTTTAAAGTCATTCCGGATCGTCAGATTGCCGCAACAGTGGCAGGCTTTTTATTTGTGATCATGCCGGTGGGTTTGATGGCGTGGGAGTATAAGCGCGCGGGTTTTGAAGAAACGATTTGGTTTGTAGGCGTTTTGCAGTTTTGGACGGTGTTCGCGCTACCGATTCTGGGAATCCGACTCTTTAATTGGGGAGTTCCCTTCGAGCAGTTGTCTTTTTGGCGAATTTCTGGGCCTGCACTGCATCAATGGTCGAGTAAAAGTTACATGGTTATGATGGCCGTAACCGCGATCAGATGGTTCAAACTACGAAAAAAAGGCTGATGAAAAGCGGCCTGCTGACTGCGTTGTCGGGAGCTGTCCTCGCTCCGACGTACTTATAGTGCGCCTGCGCTGCGGGAGTTCCCTCCGCCTTGCATCTGACCCCTTTTGATCAGCCTAAGTATGGCGGTGTAGGAGAGGGAAGAGGATTAAAACTAAAAAAGCCGGTCGGTGACCGGCTTTTTTATTCCCCAAAAGGAACCCTGTTCAATTGTCAGATCTAAATTAGATCTCGAAAGGAACTGGAGAGATAGCTTCAGCTCTGTTGAAAGAATCGTAAGCGTCAGTGCCAGAAGGCAACAACGCCAAGTTACGAGCCTTTTTTACTGCAGCAGCAACACGTTTTTGTTGAGCTACTGAAAGCTTAGAGATGCGAGAAGGAGTGATTTTGCCACCATCGCCGATAAAACGAGTCAAAGATGCTGGATCTTTGTAATCGAAAACGTGGTCGCCAGAGAATTCTTGTCTATATTTGCTACGAGTTGTCTTTTTCATGAGTACCCTCTTTTTGAGTTCCTTTTGGTTAGCGAGTTAATGGGTGTACAAGAAAAAAGAGTTGCCATCAAGTGTCTTTTTACTTTATATCCTTGTTTCTTGTTTGCGGCGTCCCTATTGAATTTGAGGTAGAAACCTCGGGTTGGGCGGCGCTGACCTCGACTTGTAGCTAGTAGGAGCACGTAATGAGCAAATGTGAAATCACTGGAAAAGGCCCAGTTGTAAAAAACTTGGTATCTCACTCCAACATCAAAACAAAATCAACTGCACAACCAAATGTTCAGAAAAAACGCATCTTTAGCCGCGTTTTGAACTCTATGGTTCGTCTTAACATCGCAACTAGCGCACTTCGCGACATGGAGCATGTTGGCGGTTTTGATAACTACATCCTTAACTCTAAAGACGCGACTCTTTCTAAAAGAGCGATGGCAGTTAAGATGAGAATCAAAAAGAAAATCAGCACTAAGAACTAATAGAGGCCTCAAATGAAATTGAAAATTAAAAAAGGCGCGACAGTACAAGTTATCACTGGCTCTGACAAAGGCAAAAAGGGCGCTGTATTGGCTGTAGACGCTAACGCTATGAAAATCCAAGTTCAAGGTGTGAAAGTTCAAACACACTATGATAAAAAAGACGGTCTTCTTAAAAAAGAAGGTTTCATCGATTACTCAAACGTAAAATTGGTTGAAGCAGCTTCTAAAGAAAAAAAGACTTCTAAGAAAGCCGCTAAACAAAAGTCCACATAGGCAAATCCTTCCCAGGACAAAGCCTAAATTTGGTCTCAAAGGTGAGCTCTTCGTTTTAGTCTCCTACATAGCTGCGTAAAATAAGAGTTGGGTTAGTCATCTAGCCCCAACTTGCAAACAGGAGAGCAGCTTGAAAAGAGACCAAATCACTGTGGAAAATTGTAGGAAAGCACTGGTCGCATTGTCGATTCCAGTGCTTTTTTTTTCGTCTGTAGCCAAAGCTGAACTTGGTGAAGCGCTTGTTCTCTGCAAGCACAATAAAAATGTCAGAACATTAAGAATCGAGATGGGGTCAGATCAAAAATGCAAAGCCATCTACACCAAGCAGGGTATTGACCAAACGATTGGTTCTGCACAGTATTTAAATTCGTGCACAGAGATTGTTGCGGGAGTTCGTAAAACTCTCGAAGAAGCGAAGTGGAGTTGCCGCGATGTTAAAGAAGCGCGCACTTCATCTGTTTCTACAGTTGTCGAATAGTCCTCACCAAGGAGTCTTTCATGAGTTCAGAATTGGTAGTTGCGGCAGCGCAAATGACCTCCATCGACGATACTGATGCGAATCTGATGCAAATGGAAGCTCTGCTGGAAGATATCTTTAAAACCCACAAACCTCGCCTGGTGGGCTTTCCTGAAAACTGCTTGTACATGAGAGTGAAAGAAGGGGACAAGATCCACGGTTTCACTCTGGCTCACGAGGCTTTCGCTCGTCTGGCAGAACTTGCTCAAAAATATGATACTTATCTGCACTTGGGATCCGTGCCTCTACAAATCGAAGGCCATCTCTACAACTCGTCGGTATTAATCACTCCGAAGGGCGAAGTGCGTTCGACTTATCAAAAACTTCATTTGTTCGATATCCATCTGGAAGGGCAAAAGCCTATTCGTGAATCCGATGTTTTCCGTCATGGACAACGTCCCAGTGTGATCGAAGTTGATGGTTGGAAAATCGGTGAAACTATTTGTTACGATGTGCGATTTGCAGAGTTGTTCTCGCAGTACGCTCGTAAAGAAGTGGATCTGATTTTAGTTCCGGCAGCGTTCCTGGTGAAAACTGGCGAGGCTCACTGGGAGATCTTGCTTCGTGCGCGTGCGATTGAGAGTCAGTCTTATTTAATGGCCAGCGCTCAAGGTGGAACTCATACCGGGGTGAGCGGCGGTGTGCGCGAAACCTACGGTCACAGCTTGATCATTGACCCTTGGGGTACTGTTGCTGGGCAAGTCGAGAGGCGCGCGGTTGGCTTTACCGTTGTGACGCTTTCTAAAGAGCGTGTAGAAGGTGTTCGTCGTCAGATTCCGATGAAGTTCCACCGTCGCCTTCCTGTTGCCTAATTCGGCAAAATTCTGCATCATTTTGAATGACATTGTTCTCAATTAGTTTTTAAATAGGCGCCCCAGAACCCTCTGGGACGCGGGAAATATTAGGGGTTTTTATGATCCGAACTTTCTTGTTTTTAGTTTTGGTATCCTCGGTTGTGAGCTTTAAAGCCATGGCCGCGGATGAGAATTTGGCTGGTGCTGTACGTGATGAGGGCCGTGAGGCTGAAATCGCGCAAAAGGCGAAGAAACGTCTGTACCCAGGCGGCCGCGACGAAGGCGACTTGAAAGTGCAAGCGCAAGTGGCAACACCACCACGCAAGTTCGCACCTCAAGCTGAAATCAAAAACGAAGAACCCGCTGAAGAGTAGGCCGGCAGTAGCCGGGCAGAGCTGGAGCGCCAAAATAGTCCTGCAGGGCAGGAGTGTAAATAGGCGCGTAAGCTGAAGCAGTATTTTAAGGAGAATCACATGACTTACGATCATTTGCCTGAAGGCGTAACTCGCGAAACTATGGACGTTGACGTTCTTATCGTTGGCGGCGGCTCTGCGGGTTTATCTTGTGCCTTGCACTTGCAAAACCAAATTCAACAGCACAATGAAGATGTTGCATCTGGAAAGAAACAAGGAAATCAAATTCCTGAACAAATGATCGTGGTTATTGAGAAAGCTTCTGAAATCGGCGCTCACAGTTTCTCGGGCGCGGTTTTGAATCCGAAAGCTTTGCGTGAACTCGTTCCGAATTTCCGCGAAGAGGGTTGCCCTATCGACAGCGAAGTTAAGAAAGACGCTGTTTACTATCTAGGTTCTGATTACTCTTTCAAACTTCCTGTGACTCCTCCTCCATTTCACAATGAAGGCAACTTCATCCTTTCGGTTTCTAAATTGAACCGTTGGTTGGCAACGAAGTGTGAAGAAAAAGGTATCAACATCTTCCCTGGCTTCGCTGCAGTTGAAGCTCTTTATGAAGGTGACAAAATCGTTGGTGTCCGCACGGGCGATAAAGGTCGTGATAAAAACGGCAACCCGAAAGGCAACTTCGAGCCGGGCTTGATCCTGAAATCAAAAGTTACGATCTTCGCTGAAGGTACTCGTGGCTCTTTGTTCAAAAAAGTTTCTGAGAAATTGAATCTTCGCGAAGGTAAAAATCCTGAAGTCTTTGAAGAGGGCGTAAAAGAAATCATCCAAATGCCAAAGGGCACGGTTGAAGCGGGTCAAGTGATCCACACAATGGGTTTCCCATTGTCGAAATCAATTGGTGGTACGTTTATCTACACATTGCCTGAAGATAAAATCATCGTGGGCTTGGTGGCGTACCTTGATACGAACGATCCTCTTTTGGATCCACACCGTGAACTTCAAAAATTGAAAACTCACCCGTTCATGCAGAACATGCTTAAGGGCGGCAAAGTAATAGCTTACGGTGGAAAAACACTTCCTGCGGGTGGCTGGTACTCTATGCCGAAGCTTTATGGTAACGGCTGGATGGTTATTGGTGACTCTGCCAGCATGGTCGACGTACAGAAGCTTAAAGGTATCCACTTGGCGATGAAAGCAGGTATGACGGCTGCTGAAACGATCGTAGAAGGCTTGGCTCAAGGTGCTGAATTCAATGAGGCGGCAACTAAGGGTTATGAGACTCGCTTGCACTCTAGCTTCGTTAAAACTGAGCTATATAAAGTTCGTAACTTCCACCAGGCTTTGAGCAAAGGGATGATCGAGGGTATGCCTTTGATCGCTCTTCAAGAGATGACGGGCGGCCGTGGCTTGCAAGATCCAATGCCTATTGAGCACGTGGATGCAGCGACGACGGATAAGGTAGTCGACGTTTGGGGCCCTAATGGCTTTGATGAGCAATTGGGTGAGCTTCCTAAGCCAGACGGTCAGCTTTTCTTTGATAAGCTTTCTAGCGTCTATTTGACGGGTACAATGCACGATGAGGATTCCCCTAATCACTTGATCCTTAAGGATGGGGATATCTGCCGCTCCGTATGTGAGCCTCAGTACAAATCACCATGTAATCATTTCTGCCCGGCCTCTGTATACGAAATGGTTCCGTCTACGAAAGAAGCAGGCAAGAAAGACCTACAAATCAATTATACCAACTGTATTCACTGCAAGACTTGTGATATTAAGTGCCCATTCGAAAACATCGAGTGGACGGTGCCAGAAGGTGGCGGCGGACCCCAATATCGCGAGGTATAGCCCTTATAAGTGTGAGGGTGGGACCTTGGCGGTAGTGTGTGCTGCCAGATAAGTTTTCTCAGCGTTGCTTCGTCGTTGCCGTACAGTTGTACGGCTTCCTCCTAGCGCCTTGATAAAACATACCTGACAGCACCCACCAGGAAGCTGGGCGATTGGGACCTGGCTTTCTTAACCAACAGAAAGGACCCATCCCCATGGCAGAATTTTTTGCGTCGACAGCACGCGGTCTCGTAGAACCTCTTGAACAAGAACTTAAAGATCTAGGCCTAAAAGTTTTAGGCAAAACAGCCGGCGGCGTTTACTTTGAAAGCAACTGGGAAGGTTGTTACAAAGCGAATCTTTGCTCTCGCTTGGCAAGCCGTATTTTGAAGCCCATCATGGACTTCACAGCTTACCAACCGGAAGAATTGTATAATCAAATTCTTCGTCACGACTTCACTAAATACATCAATCCAAATCAAACGATCTCTATCGACGTATCTGTTGGTGAGTCTAAAATGCGCGATCAACGTTTCATCGCGATGAAAATCAAGGATGCTATCGTGGACCAATTCCGCGATAAATTCGGCGTTCGTCCTGACGTTGATAACTACAACCCAGCTTTGCGCATCGTTGTTCGTTGCGTGAAAAATCAATTCAATGTTTCTGTTGATACAACTGGCGACAGCTTGTTCATGCGCGGCTACCGTAAAGAAGTGGGCGAAGCTCCAATGAAAGAAAACTTGGCGGCGGGCCTAGTGAAGCTTTCTGAGTGGGATGGTAAATCTCCAATCGTAGACTTCATGTGCGGCTCTGGAACTTTCTTGATCGAAGCTGCAATGATGGCGAAAAACATCGCTCCGGGCATCAACCGTAAGCGTTTCGGTTTCATGAATCTTTTGAACTACGAAAAAGCTTCTTTTGAAAATGTAGTACAAGAAGCTTTGGACGCAGAAAAAGAAGAAATCGATTTCAAATTCTATGGTTTTGATATCGACAATAAAGTTTTGAAATCAGCTAAAGAAAATGCTCGTGAAGCGGGTGTTGATGACGTAATTGAATTCAAAAAAGAATCAGTTGCGACGGTTGAGCCTCCAGTTGAAAAAGGCTTGATCATCGTGAACCCCCCATACGGCGCGCGTATCGGTGACGAAGACAATCTTCGTGACGTTTACCGTGACCTGGGCTTTACTTTGAAGCACAGATTCAAAGGCTGGGATGCTTGGATCCTATCTGGTAACAAAGATTTGATCGCAGACTTGAAGTTGAAATCTACACGTAAGCATTTCGTTTTTAACGGCAACATTGAATGCCGTTTCTTGAAATACTCAATGTTCTAGGCAGCGGTAGCTGCAGGATACTGCAGCAGGCAGGTGCGGAAGCTGGACTGGGGAGTTATTATGAAATTGATTTTAGCTGCAGTAATGACTCTTCCGATGTTGGCTTCGGCGGCAGTGACTGAGATCCGTGATTACAAAACTTATGACTGCCAGATTACGACAGGAAATGGCGGTGAGGTTTTTATTACGGGGAACTTGATGACCTTGTCGATTGACGAACACATTGGTCGTTTTTTCCAAGAGCATTTGATGGTTGGCGGTCAAGACGTGCAGTTGCAGGTTTTGATCGAAGAAACAGCCAACACTTCAACTACGGGCGAAGTGATCTTGTTGCAGAATTTGAAAGTGAATGAAACTGAGACTTCTGTGGAGATTGTTACGAAGGATGTTGAACAGACTTCGGCGCGGAATAAAGACGTCGCGGCTAGCTGCAAGATTTCTCGTTAAAAGTAATTTTGAAATTTAGAATAAATAAGGCGCTTATAAGCGCCTTATTTATTTGCTTCGATTG